>RSAS01000557.1 GCA_003934145.1 Candidatus Viridilinea halotolerans
GCAATGCGATTCCAGAAGGGGGCGCACACGTTTTCTGTCCGCCCTTAAACGCTTGTGGGAGAGGGGGAAGGGGGGTGAGGGTCAACGAGCGCATCCCCATCAGGAATTCGTGGCTCAAGGAATAAATATTCTCTCCGCCTCCCGCCTCCCGCCTCCCGCCTCCCGCCTCCCGCCTCCCGCCTCCCGCCTCTCGCCTCTCGCCTCTCGCCTCTCGCCTCTCGCCTCGCGCCTCTCGCCTCTCCGCGTCCCGCCTCACCCCTCGCGCCCGCTATACCAAGCCTCAAAAAACCAGCGCATCGTCACATAGACTGGTAGCATCAGAATGAGCGCCATCAGCAGGGCGGGCAGAATAACGAAGCGGCTGTAGCTAGCCCATTCGAGCGGGGCGGGATGGCTGAGTAGCGCCACGCTGCCTTCGTAGGCCAATGCAGCCAGCAGGATGGCCAAGATGGGAATGAGGATGCCTTGGATGCGCAGCCGCCGCGTGGTGGTGATGACAACCAGGATGGCGAGCAGCAGAGCGAGGGCATGCACGCCGAGGGGCGTAGTAGCCAGCAGATCAAGCGTCAGGCCACCGTAGATCGCCCAGCGCAGCGCATAGCCAACCTCGCGGTCGGGGAAGGGAGTGGCGAGGCCCACCAAGACGCGGCTGACCACGAGCACCAAGAGCAGCGGCAACGAGAAGCCCAGCGGTATGTGCAACAGCGTTGCTTGGACAAGCGCCAAAGCGACGAGCGCCAAGACGCGGCCAAGCTCGCGCGCCAGCCACTCTTCTAATCGTCTTGGCTGAGAATCACCCACACGTAATGCACCTGATCGGGATCAACAAAGGGCCGCAGTTCGGCCTGCTGGTACTGTTCAACCGTCTCGACGCTTGCAATCGTGCCAATCGGAATGTTGGCCGGCACAAACTCCATGGCCAAGGGCAGATCCAGTGCCGCCGTGAGTCCTGCCGTTACCACGGGGGCAGCCTGAGCTAAGGGCATGTCGCGCTCGATTTGGGTGAGGCGCAGCCGTGAGCCGCGTTGCCACTGGCCCTGCACGAGGCCGACGGCGGCACGCCCGTCGTTCAGCACGCGCCCACTGATTTGGCTACCAATGTCGGTGAGCAGCAACACCTCGGCGGTGCGGGGGCTGACCGTTTCGATGATACCCACCAACCCCGCCGGGCCGCCCGGATTTTGGCCAATCACCGCCATGCCGGGCTGCAAGCCATCGCGGGTACCTCGTGTGATGAGGAGCGTACGACGGCCCGCGTCGGGGGTGCGCACGGCGACTTCGGCCCCCAACATGCGCCATGGTCGCTCGCGCTGGATGGCCAACTGCTGGCGCAAGAAGACATTCTCGACCTGGGCCTGTTCGCGGCGGATCAACTCTTCTGCCAAGCGGCTATTCTCGCGTTCCAGTTCCGCCACGCGGGTACGCAACGCCGTATCGCCCAGGGGCCCACCCAGCCACCCCGCCGCATCGTCGCGCACGCCAGTGAGCCACTGCGCAGGCGGCGCAAGCACCGCCTGCAAGCCAGCCTGTGCCGGATCGAGCCAACCCTGGCTGCCCAGTGCCAACAGCAGGCCAACCAGCACACAGAGCACAAGGGTCAACAGAATGGGACGAGCGCTGGCGGGGGCCGCCTCACGCCCGCGCCGGAGCTTGAGCGGCTTATCGTCGAGAAAATCGCGCATGAGTTACAACTTCGCCCGCCGGGAACTCTGCGTGCGGCTCAGGATGTCTTGATAGGTCTTATTCTCGAAATTCTCCACCATCTTGCCAGCACCGCGCGCCACACACGAAAGCGGATCTTCGGCGATATGAACGGGCATACGTGTCTCGGCGGCGATACGCTTATCGAGGCCGTGGAGTAGCGAGCCACCACCGGCGAGCGTGATGCCATGCTCCATCACATCGGCCACCAGTTCGGGCGGCGTCTCTTCGAGCGCGAAACGCACCTCTTGGATGATCGCATTGACCGGCCCGCTGATGCCTTCGCGGATCTCAACTGAGCTAACCTCAACCGCTTTGGGCAGGCCGGTGAGCAGATCGCGCCCGCGCAGGACAACCTTCACCTCTTCTTCGAGCGGATAGGCCGAACCGGCGGCGATTTTGGCCCGTTCAGCCATACGCTCGCCGATGAGCAGATTGTACTCACGGCGCGCAAACTGGATAATCGCCTCATCAATCTCATCGCCAGCGGTGCGGATCGAGTGGTTGATTACAATCCCACCGAGCGAAATCACCGCCACTTCAGTTGTTCCACCGCCAATATCAACGATCATGCTGCCAATGGGCTCTTCAACGGGCAGACCCGCGCCGATGGCCGCCGCCATCGGCTCTTCGACCACATAGGCCTCACGCGCCTTGGCATTGAGTGTCGCGTCACGGGCGGCGCGCTTTTCTACCTCCGTCACGCCCGAAGGCACGCCCACCACCACACGGGGACGCGGATCGATCAGGCGCATGGGCGAGTAGGCGTGGGCCTTTTTAATAAAATAGGCCAACATCTTCTCAACCACATCAAAATCGGCGATCACGCCATCCTTCAACGGACGGACAGCAATAATATTGGCAGGCGTCTTGCCGACCATGGCCTTGGCTTCGGCCCCAACGGCATGGACGCGCTTGGTACGCGCATCAATCGCAACCACCGAGGGTTCGCTAATCACGATCCCCTTACCCCGGACATGGACGAGTGTATTGGCCGTACCCAGGTCAATGCCTAGATCACGGCTAAAAGCGCCAAACAGCGAATTAATCGGGTTAAAGCCCACGTTCTGCTCCGCGACACGAGATTATGCTATAAGCACTCTATTATAGCATGTTCGCGTTGCGCGTGGATGCGAGCAGCGCTTGGCAGGTGTGGTCTTGGTTTTCAGATACTACTTTGCACCCTCCAGGATGAGGGTATTGGTTTGGGTGTGGCTGGAATCTGTAGGGCGGTGCCCTACACCCCTTTGGATGGGGGGAGGATGCGAGGGAACCAGGTTCCCTCGCGCACCCTACTGGTTTTCGGAGAGGGCGGAGCCCTCTCCGAAAACCAATACCCTACACATCCACCTCTTCGCCTTCGCGGGCGGCATCAAGGATGAGGGGATGGCCTGCGGCGGCAAGCTCGGCGCGGTAGTGCGCGAGGATGGCATCAAGCTGCGCATCGGTGCGTGTGGGGGCATGGTGAAAGAGGTAGAGCCGTTGCACTTTGGCTTCGAGGGCGAGTTCAATTGCGTCTTCAACGCGGCTATGGCCATAGTCTTCCACATGCTCTTCGCGGGTATAGGGGGCACTATGGATGAGCAGATCGGCATGTTTGGCAAAGCCGACCGCCTGGCGCCAGATGATGTCATTGCTGTAGCGCACATCGGTGATATAGACAAGGGACTGGTCGCCCTCTTCGATGCGATAGGCCCAAATGGGGGAGTTGAGGCGCTGCGAGAGGGGCATGGCGCGTATGGTGAGGCTTCCGACCTGGATGGGTTCGGTGGTAATCGGCACAAAATTGTGGGTCGCCCCGATATTGGCTAGGCCATAAACGGGTGAGTAGACGGGCGAGAGGATGCCGTCGTAGACCATTTCCAGCGAACCACGGGTGCTATCAGGGCCGTAGATGTGGAGGTGGTTGCCGGGGACATGGACGACCCCTGGGAAGGGGAGGCCCAAGATGTGATCCCAGTAGGTATGGGAGATAAGCAGGGTCAACTCACCGCGCCCCTGGCCGAATGCAGCGCGCATGAGGCGGTCGCCAAACTGGCAGAAGCCGGTACCGCTATCAAGCGCCACCAGTTCGCCATTGCTGCCGTGGAGGGCGACACAGCAGGTATTGCCGCCGTAGCGCAGATACTCGGCACCAGGCGTGGGCACGTAGCCACGCACACCCCAGAACGCGATCCTCATCATGGTATGTAACTCCCTCGGCGCAACTCTAAGCCCTCGTGGGCAGCGCGAACGACCAGTCCGGGGCGGGCTAAGGCCTGTTGCTCGGCGACAATCCGATCCAGTTCATCGTCGCTGCGGTGGGGATCGTGGTGGAAGAGCAGCAATTCGCCAACGCCCGCCTCTTCGGCAATTTCGCGGGCTTGGTTCGCTGTACTGTGGCCCCAATGGGGGAAACGGGCATACTGATCGTCGGTAAACTGGGCATCGAAGAGCATCCAATCGGCATTGCGGGCGATTTCGACAATACCCGCCCGCATTGAGGCCAGGGTTTGCAACTCGGCTGCGCTGTTGGGTTGGGGCGAGCCATTCCAGACAATGCGTTCATCGCCGAAGAGAACAGTATGGAATGGCCCGGTATCGGGGATGAAGGTCAAGATGCCTTCGTCGGTTTCGAGGCGGTAGGCAAGCGCACGGTAGGGGTGGTTGGCGCGGGCGGCAGTTACACGCACGGTGCCAAGTTCAAAGCCAAGCCCCTCGTGAATCTCGTGGAAGTGGAGACGGGCACTTAGGTCTTCAAGATCCATCGGCAGCAGCGGATCGCTGAGCGCGTTAGCAATCGTGGTACGCAAACTCGATTGCGTGCGCCGCAAGCCATAGACCTGAATCTCACAATTGCGGCGGGTCAGTGGCGCAAAAAACGGAAAGCCGATGATATGATCCCAATGGGTATGGGTAATGAGCAGATCGATCGCCTGGGGCGGCTGCGGTTCAGACTCAAGGGCAGTGCCCAACAAGCGCATCCCCGTCCCGGCATCAAGCACAATACAGCGTCCACCGGCCCGCACCTCGACGCAGGTGGTATTGCCACCATAGCGTAGCACATCGGCGCGGGCCACCGGATAGGAGCCACGGGTTCCCCAGATACGTACAATCATGAGTCAGTCCAGTGTCACAAGAAGATCCCCGCCACAGTGTACAAGATAAACGCAACTAAAGCCAAGCCTTGCCTAATATAACGTGGTATGATAGTGCTAATTGAAGCAAAGAGATGGTTTCAGAAAGGGGCTTTGCGCTTTACCATCGTAGTGCGACGTTAGACAAGGTTTCAGGGGTCAGGTTTCAGGGGTCAGCCCGAGCGCACCAGAAAGCGGTGCGTGGCACTAAACTGTAAAGTAACTATGAACCATGTCTTAGACAAGGTTCGTGGCAACGTTACAGTTTGCGCCAATAAGTAGTGCCGACTTTAGTCGGCTTCCCATTGCTGCCAAAGACCTCAGCCGACTAAAGTCGGCACTACGATGGTAAAGCGCGAAGCCCCTTTCTGAAACCTTCCCTTAGGAAAAAAACATGCGCCAGATCAAAATTGGGGTGCAGTTGCACCCGCAGCATACAACGTGGGCTTCGTTTGCCGATGCGGTACGCCATGCCGAGGCGTTGGGGTGCGACACCATCTGGAACTGGGATCACTTCTTTCCGCTTTATGGAGACCCGCAGGGGGCGCACTTTGAGGGCTGGACGCTTTTGAGCGCAATGGCAGCCATCACGACGCGAGCGGAAGTTGGCTGCTTGGTGACCTGCAACAGCTACCGCAACCCGGCGCTGTTGGCCAATATGGCCAAGACGGTGGATCATATCAGTGGCGGGCGGCTGATCTGTGGCTTGGGTTCCGGCTGGTTTGAGCGTGATTATAGCGAATATGGCTACCATTTTGGCACGGCTGGCGAGCGCTTGCGTGCGCTGGGGGATGCCTTGCCCATCATCAAGCAGCGTTGGGATGTGGAGGTGCCGCCGCCGGTGCGCCCCATTCCCATCCTGATCGGTGGTGGCGGCGAGAAGGTGACGCTACGCTTGACAGCGGAATACGCCGACATCTGGCATGGCTTTGGCACCGCCGAGGTGTTGCGCCACAAGAATGCCGTATTGGACGAGTGGTGTGCCAAACTCGGGCGTGATCCGCAGGCGATTGAGCGGAGTGTATCGCCTGCCAAGGGTGAGAGCCTAGATGCCTATGTGGCGGTTGGGGTAACCCATTTCATCTTTGGCATTGGCGAACCCTGGGATTTTAGTGCGGTCGAGGCGGCGCTGCGCTGGCGTGCGTGAGCCGAATGAGCGGGTTTGGTAGATCGGGGGGGAGATTCTTGGTGTTCCAATCCGCCTCGCGCCTGTCCTAGCTCAGTTGATCCAGGGCGACCGCCGCCCGTTCGCCTGCGGCGAGGAGTTGCTCGATGAGGCTAATGGTTGCTTCCAGCGGCTGATTGGGCTGTTCGAGGGCGAGGCAGATCTGCGTAGCCTGTTGAGCACCAAGCGTAGCGCTAGCGCCGCGGAGGCGGTGGGCCAAGAGGGCCACACGGGCCATATCGCCACTCTTTGCTGCCTGGATCATCGCGGCCACATCGGCACACAACTGGTGGCGGTAGGTTTCGACCAGAATAACGAGATCTTCAGCAAAGAGCGGGCCAAGGTCGGAGCGTAGCCGTGCAATCGCGGCGCGATCGAGGATGGTGCTAAGCTCAGCCTCGGCATCAACGGCCTCGGTTGTGGCGGCAGGGTTAGCGGCACGGAGCAATGCGGCCAAGAGGTCGTCGCGTTGCACAGGTTTGCTGATATAGTCATTCATGCCGGCGGCAAGGCATGCTTCGCGGTCGCCCACCATCGCCCCGGCGGTCATGGCGATAATGTAGGGCTGGCGTGCGGCGGGGAGGGCCGTGCGCAGATGGCGCGTGGCCTCTAGTCCGTCCATTTCGGGCATCTGGACATCCATCAGCACCACATCATACGCTTGGCGTTCGAGGGCGGCAATGGCTTCATAGCCATTGGCAGCGAGGTCGGCACGCAAGCCGAGGCGTTCAAGCATGCGCATGGCCACCTGTTGGTTGACGGCATTGTCCTCGGCGAGGAGGATGTGCAGGTTTTCAGGTAAGCCGTTGCTGGGCGGCGGCGAAGCGGGGCGTTGGCGGGGCGGGGAGTTGGTGGGGCTGACCGGCAAGCGTACGCTGAAGGTAGCCCCAGCACCGACACTGCTGGCCACCTCGATCCTACCGCCCATAAGGTCGCAGAGCCGCTTACAGATAGCGAGGCCCAAGCCAGTGCCGCCGTAGCGCCGGGTGGTGGAGGCGTCCATTTGGCTGAAGGGCTGGAAGAGACGCATCTGACGATCCTCGGGAATGCCCATGCCGGTATCACTGACGGTGATGTGTAATTCTAACACTCCTGGAGTCATACTAGTAGTGGTATTCATCTTCACCAGCACCTCGCCGTGATTAGTAAATTTGACAGCATTGCCGACCAAATTGACCAGAATTTGACGCACGCGGGTGACATCACTAATCAGGCGTTCTGGCACGGCAAAGTCAATAGCGGATGCGAGGCGCAGGCCCTTCTCGGCGGCGCGCGGGGCAAGGAGTTCGATGACCTCTTCGACGCAGGTACGCGGATCGAAGGGATGGTGTTCGAGATCCATGTTACCCGCCTCGATCTTGGAGAAATCGAGAATATCGTTGATGACTGCGAGAAGCATATCGCCGCTAGTGCGGATGGTCTCGGCGTAGCGGCGCTGTTCACCACTCATGGGAGTATCGAGCAGCAGGCCGGCCATACCAATAACGGCATTGAGGGGCGTGCGGATCTCGTGGCTCATGGTAGCCAAAAAGACACTCTTGGCGCGCGTAGCGGCTTCGGCTTCGTCACGGGCGCGAATCAAGGCCTGGGTAGCGTGCATGCGTTGGGTGACATCGAGCGCAGCACAGAGGACACCACGGGGTACGCCGAGTTGATCGAGCAGGGGCGAACAACGCACTTCAAAGACCGTATCAGCAATGTAGATCACACTGACGATATGTTCACCAACGAGCGCTTGGCGGACACAGGTGAGCAACTCAGGCACATGGGCCAGGGCCGTAAAGATGGAACGACCTTGGATCAACTCGCTGTCGAGATCCAACAAATGGAAGCCACTGCCCTCCGCGAGGCTAATGTGGCCATGCACATCGGTGGCGAAGAGCATGATGGGCAGGGCGGCAATGAGCGTCTTGAGTGAAAGAGCGCCGTGGCGCAGGGCCACTTCGGCGGCATGGCGTTCGCTAATATCGCTGCCGATACCAACAAATCGCGTAATTTGCCCAGCTTGGTCGAAGACTGGCGAGATCTGCAACGTTACCCAGAAGGGCGTGCCATCCTTACGATAGTTCAGGATCTCTTCACTAAAACTCAAACCAGCACGCAAGCCCGCCCTAATGCGCGCCACCGTTGCGCGATCAGTTCCAGGGCCTTGCAGAAAACTGCCCGGCTTACGGCCACGCACCGCGTCCAGTTCATACCCAGTAATACGGGTAAACCCAGGGTTCACCCATGCGATCAAGCCTGCTTCATCGGTAATAATGACTGAATTGGTCGTATGCTGGGCAACTAGGGCCAGCATAGCAGCATCGGGCAGCATGCCGAGCACCCCTCTCAGGCGCGTTTTGGTGCTTCACGGGGCACCCTGTTCTGCGCGCACGAATGGCACATGGGCCTTATGTCTATCGTAGCACGTTGTTGTAACCTAGTTGAGTCGGGGTCTATGACGGCCTTCGGCCCTCATAGACCCTGGGGGGATTCTGCGGGGGCTAGGCCCCCGAACCCTAGGGCTATCAAAGTCGTTGGGGCTGCGCCCCAAACCCTCTTTTTTCTTTCGTTTTGGCGGCGAAGCCGTCAAAACGAAAGAAAGTTCTTCGGGGGAGGCGAAGCCTCCCCCGAACCCCCACCGGAGGTGACTTTG
>RSAS01000335.1 GCA_003934145.1 Candidatus Viridilinea halotolerans
GGGTATTGGCACAGTTGTACACATCTATCAGGACAGAAAAAATTATGAGGTTGAGTTCGTGACTTCTGAAGGCGCAACGATAGCTGTGTTGACCTTACCTGAGCATGACATTCGTTCAAGGGCATTGCGTGAGATGCCGCAAAGCCGTTAAGGGAAACAGAGACTTTCAAGTATCCCAGCAGCATGTCACCCTGAGCGAAGCGAAGGGTCTCTTCTCACCGAAGAGAGACCCTTCGCTTCGCTCAGGGTGACAAAGCAGCGGGGTAATCAATAAAATCCGCTTCCCTAAGGGTTGTTACAACTACCGCCGAAAACTTTGCGCCTTTGCGCCTTTGCGTCTTTGCGTCAAAAAACCCGTCTTATTTGCAAGGTATTGTGATTAAAGCACCATGATCGCCTACATCGCCTACCCCACCAGCCTCACACTCCAATCGGCGAATGCGCTCCAGACCTACACGACGCTGCGGGAATTGCGGGCGCGCCGCCCGGATACGTTGGCGATCATTCCGCGTTGGGGCCGCGAAGCGAGTCGTTTTGCCGCGTTGGGTGCGCTGCATCTGCCGCGCCCGGCGATTGGCAAGCTCTCGCGGCTCTACAAGAGTACGCTGCTCTACTACTTGGAGCATACGGCTTTTGCCTTCATGACGGCAGCAGTGCTGGCGCCGCGCCGCCACGAGGTGGAGGCGGTCTATGTGCGCCAGGTGATCTGTGCGGCGTGGTGGGCGGGCGTGTTGGGGCCGCAGTTGGGGCTGCCGGTGATCTACGAGGCGCACGATCTGGAGGCACACAACCCGTCGCGGGCCAAAGAGCCGTGGGCGACGGGCCTGCTGCACCTGATTGACCGCGTGGCGCTGACGCGGGCAACGAGGGTGGTGTCACTGACCGACGACTTTCGCCAACTCTTGGGGCAGATTGGTTGGCGTGCGCCGCACGAAGTAGCCGTGATACCTGACGCGTATGACGAGCAGGTCTTTGCGCCCGGCAAGCGGCGTGTGGCGCGGGCGGCGTTGGGCTTGCCCTTGGATGCGCCGATCATCGCCTATGCGGGCATGACCTTTGCGCACCGCTGGCTGGACGGGCTAGTGGCGGCGGTGGCGCAGATGCAAGCGCAACAGCCGAACTTGACGCTGGTGCTGCTGGGGGGGCGCGACGGCGAACGGGCCGCCTTGCGCCAGCAGGCGCAGGCGTTAGGACTACCCGTGGCGGAGCGGGCGCAAGGGGCCACGGCGGGCAGTTGCCTTCTTTTAGCCCCCCGGCCCCAGGCGGAGGTGGCACGCTACCTCATCGCCGCCGATGTGCTGGCCATTCCCGACACCGTGACTGATGTGACCGCCTCGCCCTTGAAGCTCTTTGAATACTTGGCGCTGGGCACGCCCTTGGTGCTACCGCGTATTGCCGCACTGCACGAGATCGTGCCAGGCGAACTCTGCTACCCCTTTACGCGGCGCGACTTCGCGGGGCTGGTGGCGGCGCTAACGGCGGCGCTGGCAGAGCGCGGCGATGAGCTTGGCGCAGCACGGCGCACCCTAGCCGCCGAGCATACCTACGGGCGGCGGGCCGAGCGGATTTTGGCGGTGATACGGGAGATTTAGGAATAAGACATGGCTTCGCTGCGCGGCAATGTACTTTACCGTTTGACGAGAGGTGCGGAGGGCTTGGCCCCTCCGCATCCACCCCAGCGGAATGGGGGTTTTGCGGGGGCCAAGCCCCATACGCATGAACGTAAGCCTCTGGTGGGCCTTCCGGCGGGGGTTCGGGGG
>RSAS01000942.1 GCA_003934145.1 Candidatus Viridilinea halotolerans
GGTGCAACGCTTCAACCACTTCGAGCAGCAGCGCCCGCCAGAGCGCCTCCTGCTGCGCGTAGCGCCAGGCGTCGAACCAGACGGTGGTGCAGCGGTTGTGATCAAGATCGGTCAAGATCATCTGCATCAGGCTGGTCTTGCCGCTGCCCCACGGCCCGTAGACGCCGAGCGTAAGCGGGGTGTCGCTGATCTCCGCCTCGGTGATAATGGCGGCCAGGGCTTGGGCAGCGGGGGTGAAGCCGAGTTCGTCGTGGGTGGCGGGGAGATCGCCGTAGCCGGAGGGGGTGGTCATGGGAGAACCTTGCATTAGAGGCTGTCTGAAAAGGGTGTCAGTGCCATTCCATGCTACGTGGCACGCGGTGGAGTGTCGGCTTTAGCCGGCTAAAGCCGGCACTCCACCGCGTAGCGACCGACTTTTCAGACAGCCTCTTAGACTGGAAGCCACTCCATCACATCACGCCATTGCTCGGCCTCGGTCACATCCCAGTAGACAGAGAGTGTCTCTGCCAACAGGAGGAGCGAGGTGCGTTTTCGTACCAAAAAAATGCCCCAATGGTGGCCACCGACTGCGTGATGATCTGCAATGTGGCTTGGCATGCTCTTCCGATTATCGGTCACCAGAACCCGTTGCTGCTGATCGAGCCAAACCAGCAACTCAGGGTCAAGGGTTCCCAATGCGGGTGCGCCCTCGTCGCCAACACGCAGGAGATCAAGCCCAGGGTAGTGACGTGCGACGGTCAACTTGACGCGAGGTGACAAGTTCTCGTCGAGTAGGTAGCGGATCTTCATCACAACGCATGCTCCTGTTGGCGTTGTGCGATGAGCGCCCGTACCCGCTGCGAAATGGGGGGCATCGCTGCCGCCCATGTCTGGTAGTGCGCCTCTGCTGCCGCATCAATGCGCGCAATGTAGGCATCGACGTGCGCTTGATGATGTAGATAGTAGGCGATCACCCCATAGATCTGTTCTAAGCTGACCCCTGGATATTCAAGGGCAATCTGCTCTGGGCTGTACCCTTCGTGGTAGCGTTCGACGATATGTTCAAGGCCAATGCGATGGCCTTTCAACCGAATAACATCTTCGGCCTGGACATCAAGATAGTGATCGAGGCGCATAGTATGAACTCCTGCGGTAGCGAATCTGCTGGCATGCTATCACATGAGAATACAAGGATCAATATCCCTCATCCCTACATCAGTCTGAAACGCGGCCATCACACTGACCGTCGCCCCCCCTCGGTGGGCAATGCGGTGAGCAGCGCCTCGACCGTCGGCTGGTCAGGAGCTTGCAGGATGGCATGGTGCAACGCAGCAAGTTGCTCCGCGTCGGTGCATGATCGGATGTTGCGAACCAGAACCGCAGGCGTGGCGGGAAAGCGGAAGATGACGGTATCCTCGACCAATTCTTGGATGGCGCGGGAGAGTGTGATGCGCGTCTGTTGCAACTCATCGGCATACTTCTTTTCGATCTCCTTCTCGATCTTTTTTTCGATCTCCTTCTCGATCTTTTTTTCGATCTCCTTCTCGATCGTTGCGATCTTCTCATCAACGAGATAGGTAATCAAATCTGAACTCATAAGTCGCTCCTTTCCAATCAGGGCCACAAACCGTTCTGTAGGCATAAGCGGTTCAGCAAAAACACCAAGGATCGAGAGCAGATCGGCCTGCTGGGTGAGCGGTGCGTCGGTGAGTATCTGGGAGACAACCTGCTTGACGAGTGCCTCGGTCGCGCCACGCATCAACGGACTAAGCACGGCTAGGCCCAATGGACCACGCTGCACGGCCTCTTCTGCATCCTGCTCCCAAAGACGAACCACAGGCACCTGCCAGACGAGCAGGTCGTCGCCATCAACGGTCTGGCGCAACGTATCGCCCACATCAGAGGCTGGGTTCAAGTAGATGACGGTTCCGATCACAACCTGCTGGTGATGACGCTGCCCAAGCCAGGCGAGGTAGCCCAGCAAACGCCAGAGTACCGCTGGGTCGGTATAGCCTTGCCACTCGATAACATGGAGGTATTCTTGGCCACCGCTGCTGCGTAGACGGAGCACATTGTCGAGGCGGGTTGCGCTCGCCGGGAGTTCAAGGGTCTCGACCGCAATGACATGCGCTTCGCCGTTGGATAGGAGCGGCAATAAGTCGTGAGCGCAGAGGGCCGTCAGGCGCTTGAGCGGAATATCAGTCTGCACGTTCATCTCCCCGCGACATACTGAGAAGCTGTCTGAAAAGCCGGGGAACACTCGCTGGAGTGCCGACTTTAGCCGGCTAAAGCCGGCACTCCAACGCCAGACCATAGACTTTTCAGACAGACTCTAAGGCGCACGCTGTTCGTCATCCATTGTAGCACCAGTGTATGCAAAAAATCCGCGATCCGCGCCTGCGCGCGGGTGGGGAAGGGAGCGCCCTGGTTAGTGATGAGTGATAAGTGACAAGTGATGAGTGACGAGCAACAAGGGGCAAGTGGCGAGTTTTCACAGCTTATCACTCGTCACTCGTCACTCATCACTTGACTCGTCACTCGTCACTCATCACTCGCCACTCCCCCCCACGGGAGCATGACTGACGACCCGCAACCCGTAGTAGTGGTAGCGGTCGCGCGGGGAGTAGTAGTAGCGGTACGCCCCGCGCACGAGCTTTTGTTCGTTGTACCACGACCCACCGCGCAGCACCCAAATGGATTCACCCGCTAGGTACACCTCCGCCCACTCATCCTCAAGCTGGTAAGGGTAGTCTTTCCCCCACTTCGTCGCACACCACTCCCAGACATTCCCCGCCATGTCGTGAACACCATAGCGGCTCATGCCATCTGGAAAGCTGCCGACGGGCGAGCGGCGGCCTAAGCCAAGTTCCGCGCTGTTGCAGCGCCCCACCTCCCATGTATTGCCCCAAGGCCAGATGCGCCCCTCGGGGCCACGCGCCGCCTTCTCCCACTCGGCTTCGGTCGGCAGGCGGAATGTGTACCCCGTCTTGGCACTCAGCCAGCGGCAGTAGGCCACCGCCTCGAACCAAGAGACATTGACCACCGGCAAGTTGTCGTCACCGCTTGCCGGGCCATGCCAGCGCCGGTCGGTGGGGGATTGTGTGCGGCGTCCGGTGAGTAGGCGGCGTAGCCAGGCTATTGGATTGTTCTCCCTAGTGAGCCAACGCCACCCAGTCTTCGTCCAATAGGCGCGGTTGGTGTAGCCATCTTCGGCTACGAAGCGCCGCCACTGTGCAACCGTCACCGGGTATCTGCCGATCCAGAAGTCGGGCAGTTCCAAGCGGTGCTGCGGCTTTTCGTCGCCATCGGCCAACTCAGCGTCATCGCTGCTCCCCATCAGGAAGGGGCCAGCCGGGATGTGAACCAACTCCGGCATCCAGCCTTCACCAGCGAAGCGCGGGTCGCCATTCGCTAGGGCGTAGCCTGCGGCGAGGCGCACGAGGTGGTGGGGATCGTTGTGAAATGCGTGGATAAGCAGAGGGAGTAGTTCAGGGGCGGGTGGCGGGACGGGCGGTGCTGCTTGACGCGTTCGCATACCCGTCGCAGGATCGGTTCCTGGCCGGTCGGCAAAGACGAGGTGCTGGCCAATGACCAACTCGATGGCGCGGGCGCGGACGAGGCTATGCGGGGCGCTCTGGCTCGCTTGCAGCAGCGCGATCTGATCCTTGAGTGATCGCCGCTCTGCGAGTTGCTGCAACGCAGCAAGCGCATCCTGTTCGTTCACATCGCGCCGCGTAAAGGCAATGGCATGAATGTGCGCTTGGACGACCTGTTGCAGGGCAGGCTCAAGCTGGGCCGGTGGCTCCAGCAGTACCGCGCCCGCGAGGAGCGTGCTGCTCATGCGTTCTTGCTTCAGCAGATGGTTCACCACAGGGTTGGCGTCGTGGCTGGCGGCGTAGAGCAAGAGGACTTCGCGCCACGAGGGATGCGCTTCCCCGTGGGCCAGAATGCGTGCGAGGCGTTGGGCCTGATCGCGCTGCGTTGCGGCCTGCGCGGCGAGGTATTCTTGAAAACCAAGATGGACAAATTGGATCAGTTCGCTGCCGCTGCTATCGCGCTTGCCCGATTTCTCTAGCACTCCTCCACGCTGGCCAATCTGGAGTACGATCTCCGTGGCCTCCTCCTGCGCCGCAATCCGACGTTGCGCCAGATCGCTTGGCTGCGACCCGATCATCGTGGGATGGAAACTTGGCATCTGGAGCAGTTCTTCGATCAGTTTGGCCTGAGCATCCGCTTCGCGCACCAAGGCATGGGCTTCGCCATCTTGTTGCCCCACACTCCGCTCGAACATCATCCAGGCCAACTCGCGCAGCAACGCGAGCCGGTCAGCCGTCTTGAGGGCATGGCTTTCAGCGGGCTGTGCCGTTGCCATGCCGATGCGCTGGCGTACATCCCAATCAAAGGCGAGCAGACGCACAGCATTGCCGTAGAGTTCGTGGCGCTCCTCTGGCAGCGCACGGCCCGTCCCTTGTTGACTGTAGTGGAGGGCCACGGCGAGAGAGAGCAGGAGGGGATTACGGCTCATGCGGCGGAGACCAGGATTGTATGGGAGGCGACGGATGAGATCATTGGCCTGTTCCGCATGATCCCAGCGCAAGGGCCCATCGGGCCTCAGGCCTTCGATCTGGCGCACCAACGTTGCCATTGCTGCATAGCGGGTCCGAATAAACACGGCGCTCTGTGCCAGCGAGAGTTCCGTGAGGAGACGATAGACATAGCCGGTACCATCCAATTGCCCTTCGTAGCCATAGATGCGTGAGGTGACGACGATGCGATTGGGGTTGTGGGGCGGGCCATGCGGCAAGGCGGCAACGAGGCGCGCTGCGTGGCAGCGGGCTTCTCTGTCGCGCAGTTCATCGAAGGCATCAATGAGTACCAGACAGCCCCCGCGCTGCAAGCGACGCTCAAAGAAGGCGCTATCGCAGCCAGGGAGCGCATCTTTCAGCAGCGAAGGAAGCGCCGTGGCATAGACATGGAGCAGGTTGTGATCCGCCGCAGTGATCGTCACGGCACGCAGGGGGATGTAGATAGGAAACGGGCAGGTGGGCCACCCATAGATCTGACGCACATTCTCTTGACGCTTGCGCTGCATCATCCCCAAGCGCTGTCGGGCACACACCAGCGTCACATGGCGCAGCAACGTCGTTTTCCCACTCCCTGGAGCGCCGAGAATTAACAAGCGCGGGTGGCGCCAGATCTCCGCCCCAGGCGTACCCGGCTCAGCACTGCACTGCGTGCGCTGACGCCACCAACGGAGCGGTGCTGCGAGCCGAGCGCCGAGCGCGTGCGGCGCACGTTTACCAGGCATCCCATGCGGCACAGCAATATCACCCTCGTCATCCTCCTCCTTCCCGCCATATTCGTCATCCTGCGCTCCTGCACCCTGACGCACTGCACGGGTCGTATCGGGGCGCAAGGTCAGCGGGCTAAACGCCTCAAGGAGAATTAGGTCACTCTGCGTCCGACCGAGACGATCTGGCAGCAGCGCGGGCGTCACCCCAAAGGTACGGAGCAGCGCCTTGAGGTAGCGTTGCTCCGTTGAGCCAGTGGGCCGCAACGCCCGAAGCTGCGCCGCAAGCCAATCGCGGATGAGGTAGGCGAAAGCCAGCATGAAGAGCAATGCGACAAGAACCGCAAGCACCAACGGCAGAAAGAGCGGGTTGGCCCAAAGCTCTTCAAGCCACGGCTGCCACAGCGGCACCGCGAGGGCGGCGATGAGGAGGCCAATGATCGTCAAAACCAGACCAGCGACGGCAAAGAAGCGTTGTTCGTTGTTATCCATAGATCCTCATCGTCACCCACCAATCCTGTAGGGGCGTAGCAGCGGCCCGTCCATTCCCGCCTGCGCGATGGTTCTTATCCTTCCCCGGAAAGGGCGTAGCAGCGGCCCGTTCATGCCCACCTGGGCAGTGATCTCTGGAGTGGGCCGCTGCTACGCCCCTACATTCCCTTACGATATGATGTCATGCATTCTCCATGTATCACTCGCTCCTCTCGTCACTCATCACTCGTCACTTCCCACCACGGGAGCATGACTGACGACCCGCAACCCGTTGTAGATGCCGCGGTAGCGCGGGATGTAGTTGTTGCGGTACGCCCCGCGCACGATCGTTCTATCACGAAAGTATGAGCCACCACGGATAGCCTTTACAGATAGCCACCACAACACCACGTTCAACAGGCGCTCACTCCAATCAGGTTTGCGCCATGCGTAGTGCATCCGAAAGGGTGTCGCACACCACTCCCAGACATTGCCCGCCATGTCGTGCACACCGTAGGGGCTCGTACCGGCTTGGTAGCTGCCGACGGGTGCTGGTTTGTGCAGCCCCGCCTCCTCGCTATTGCAACGCCCCGCCTCCCAGGTGTTGCCCCAAGGGTAGATCAGCCCCTCTGGGCCACGCGCCGCCTTCTCCCACTCCGCCTCGGTGGGCAGATGAAAGGGATGGTCGGTGGCTTCGCTCAGCCAGCGGCAGTAGGCTGCGGCTTCGTAGAAGGAGATGCCTGTTACCGGCTGGTTGGCCCCATTCCACGCCGGATCGTCCCAACTTTCAGGGTGGGGTTGGCTGAAGGGGGGGCGGCGCAGCAGGAGGCGCACGAGCGGGTCGAAGAGCGGGCCAAGCAGAACCACCGCGAGTGCTTGCGCGGTCGTGTAGTCCGCTTTTGGCTCCCAACCAGAGCGCAGCCAGCGCCAGCCCGCCCCACTCCAGTAGCGGCGGGTGCGGTAGCCACCAGCGTCTATGAAGCGTTGCCACTGGGCGTTAGTCACTAGCGTCTTGCCGATCCAGTAGTCGGGGAGGGTGAGCGTGTGCTGCGGCTTTTCATCCTTTGTGGCATCCGCATCCTCCGCAGTGCTGCCCATCAGGAAGGGGCCAGCGGGGATGTGAACCATTTCTGGCAGCAATCCCGTAATGCATGGGCGCGGGTCGCTGCGCGCCAAGGCGAAGCCAGCGGCGAGGCGCAGGCGGGACTCTTGCTCGTGCGCGAGGATGCGCCGCATGAGGTTTTGGATGTGGGGCGCGATGGGGGCCGGCGCGGGCCGGTTGGGTTCCATGCGGGCCAGTAGCTCAAGCGCCCGCACGCGTACGCCGCGTTGGGGCGCGGTGAGTGCTGCTCGTCCAAGTACGCGCTCTACGGGATCGAGGCCCGTCTCGGCGAGGATGTTGAGCGCCTCGAGCGCAGTGGGCAGCGCCACCTCTGCGGCCAGCACAAGGTGGGTGACACGGGAGAGGGTTGTCTCGATCAAGGCGTTATCAAGGCGGCGCGGCTGTTCGGCCAGGATCGCCCCAGCCATGAGATCGGCGTCCGGCGTGCCTTGCTCCAGCAGATAGCTCACCGTCGGCGAGGCGTCCACGCTGGTCGCGCTGAAGAGCAGCAGCACCTCGCGCCACCGTCGGTCGTGCCAACGCTCACGTACCCGGTTGGTGCGGAGGTGTTGAACCGCTGGGATGCTGGCGTGAATGGATTGGGAGGCAAGGTACTCCTGGAAGGTCTGGTGGGCGAATTGGATCTGCACCTCATCGCTCGCCTCCACATTGCCCAACTCCTGGAGTACCCCTCCGCGCTCCCCGATCTGGCGGAGCCAGCGCTTCGCCTCCGAACGGCTGAAGGTGTCGAGTGCCGTGCCGCTACGCCGTGTCGCAATCCTTGGGATGTCGCGCAACGCCAGCGTGAGGACATCCTCGGCGGCAGTGCTGGTGATGACGGTGTGTGAACGGGCATCCCCTCCAGCGAGGTTGCGCTCGAACATCGCCCAGGCGAGTTCGCGCAGCAGCGCAAGCTTCTCTTCCGCCTCTAGCTCGGCTTCGAGGGTGGTGGGTTCGAGTTCAAGCTCACCATCTTTCAAGCGTTCCCACTCATCAACCAGTTGTTCCATCGCTTTGGCGTAGAGGGCGTGGCGCTGGCGGGGCAGTTCACGGCTGCTCTTGAAGTGGACTGAGATGATCAGGGAGAGCAGGAAGGGATTATGCACGAGGCGCTGCAGGCCGCTATCTTCATCGAGGCGGCTGATCAGCCGTTGAGCGCGCGTCTCAGGATTCCAACGCTGGCCATTCGCCAAGCCGGATGGCCCCACCCTGATGCGTGCGAGCACCCGGTAGCGTTGGTGAATGAAGTCGCGCACCTGATCCGGCGTGAGCCGTGCGAGCAGGCGGGTCACAAAGCCCCAGCGGTGCAACTGCCCCTCGTAGCCGAAGATGCGCGAGGTGACCACGATACGATTGGGGGCGTTTGGTGGGCCAGTGGGAAGATCGGCCACGAGTTTCGCAAGGCGCTGGCGTGCGGCGGCATCGCGCAACTCATCGAAGGCATCGAGCAGAATGATGCACCCCCCATCCTTGGCCCGCTGCTGGAAGTAGGTGTCTGGGAGCTCCGCAGCCATCGTGCCGAGCAGGTTCATCTCGCGCAGGGTCTGGGCGTAGCTCACCAGCAGCGGACGGGGCTGGGTCGTTGCCGCATCGCGCAGGGCACGCAGCGGAATGAAGATGGGAAACGGACATGTTGGCCAGCCATAGGCATCGCGCATCCGCGTGCGTTCGGGAGCACGTAGGCGCTCTTGGGCGCAGATAACGGCA
>RSAS01000905.1:0-6315 GCA_003934145.1 Candidatus Viridilinea halotolerans
CCCGCCTCCCGCCTCCCGCCTCCCGCCTCCCGCCTCCCGCCTCCCGCCTCCCGCCCTACTCCCCCAAATCGGCATAGAGACGCGCTAGATCCACCATGATGCCCTCCTGCTCCTGGAGCAACGCGAGCGCGTCGGGGGTTGCGCCAGTGCGCGTGAAGAGCGCCGGGATGACCCGCCAATCTTGGCCGCCCGCCGGGAGCGCCGCCAGCGTCTTGGGGATGGTCTGCTCTAGGAGGTGACGTAGTGTCTGGCGGTTCACCGCTTCAGTGCCCCATTTGCACTCGCCAATCAGAATGGTCCGTTCGCGCCAACTCAGCGCCACCACATCGCTCTGCACCGTGCGATCCCAGTGACTGCCGATCACCTCTGGCGCAAAGGGTAGCGCCCCGCGTGCGCCTTGGGCCTGCACCCACGCCCGCGCCAACTCTTCCCATGCACTTTGGCCCACAAAGGCGCGTAGGCCCGCCTGAATCTGGCTCAGGATCACATCCGGCTGGTAGCTAATCTCCGCCTGGTGGGGACGCAAGAAGCGGAAGTAGAAACGGTGAAAGGGATCGGTTAAGTGGTAGCGCCCCTGCTTCGAGCGGTGTTGCATGGAGGGGTGGAGCGTCGCTGGCACGCGGCGCTCTACCAGACGGAGTTCTTGCAGCACCGCGAGATACTTGGTCAGGTTGGTCGAGGCGGTGAAGGTCGCATCAGCAATGGCCTTGAGTGTGTGCTGCCCGGCCCCGAGCGCGTTGAGGACGGCGAGGTAGGTACGCATATCGCGCACCTCATCGGCCAAAAGCAACTCGATCTCCGCGAGTGCAACGCTCATCGGCGCAAGCAGCGCCCCCCGAATATTCTCGGCGAGGGTGCGTTCCGCTTCAAACCAGGTGAGATACTGCGGCACGCCACCGAGGATGGCAAAGGTGGCCACCTGCGCATCCGGACTCCAGGTGGGAAAGAAGTGGCGCAAGGCACCAAAGGCCAAGGGTTGCAAATAGTATTGCGCCGTCAACCGCCCAAAGAGCGGCGTCTGCCGACTGAGCAGCGTCTCCATGGTGCGAATCTGCGAGCCACAAAGCACCAGAATCACCTGTGCATGCTGCCAGTGGATGTCCCAAGCATACTGTAGCGCCGAGAGCATGGCCGGATCGGCTTCAACCGCCCAGGGCAACTCGTCAAGGATCAGAATATGGCGATCCGTGCGCAGCAGCGCCGCCGCATCATCCCAGAGATCAGACCAGCTCGGGAAGGTGGGGCCACCACTCGCTGCCCCTGGCCGCCCACGGATGACCGCCGCCAGACGCCGCCGCTGGATTTCCGCTGGCTCCTTCTGCGCCATCCAGTAACTCCACGCCACCCCCGTTTGGCTGGCCCACTCGCGCAGCAACGCCGTCTTGCCCACTCGCCGTCGGCCATAGAGCAACAACAGTTCAGCCCGCTCGCGCCGCAATAACTCGTCGAGTTGGGTCAGTTCAGTTGTGCGATTCACGAACATGGGAAGCCCTTTCAAAAAGAGACATCGCTAGAGTATTATACTCTAGCGATGTCTCTTTTTGTTTGTGTGATGCTGGTGGTTGCGTCCCACGCCCCGCTGGGCAGGGGTTTAAGGGCGGACAGAACATTCGCTCGGCAAGTCACGGATAGGTGATTGGGATGCCACGGATGGCCCTCACCCCCTGCCCCCTCTCCCACGTTGTGGGAGAGGGGGGAAGAGATCGAGATTCCTGGCGTTGCAATGCGATTCCAGAAGGGGGCGCACACGTTTTCTGTCCGCCCTTAAACGCCGGGCAGGGGGGATGCTGCGGGGGCCATGCCCCTTCGACTAGGCTCAGGGCAAGCCCGCACCCCCGCCGGGCAGGCCCGCCAGAGGCTTATGTTCATGCGTATGGGAGATCGGGGAGGGCGGTGCCCTCCCCGATCCTTGCCCCAACCTACTCTTCCTTCGCAAGGTCCTCGGCATTAAACGACGACGTGGCACTTACCTCATCCGTGAGGTGGTACTCGAGCGAACGGGCGTGGCCGCTGGTGGTGAGGAAGCCCAGTTCGACCATTTCGCGCAGATCGCGTTGGGTGGTGCGTTCGGCGCGGGCCGGGAAGAGGCGGTGAACCTCGCGCGCCGGTGCGGTGATGCGTGTACGCATGAAGGCGAGAATGCGCCGCTGCGAGCCAGAGAGGTTGGCGAAGACGCCAATGCCGGCGGTGATGTCAATTGCTTTGCCAAAGACAGTGACATGAAAGGCGCTGCCCGTGTCGTCAAACTGCGGCGTCGCCATCTCCGAACGCTTCAGATCGGCAACGACCGTCTTGAGCCCTTGGCCGATGGCTTCGACATAGCCCCCTTCGTAGAGAATGGCCAAGACGCGCGGGTTGCGGGCGTTTTGCGTCGAGAGGATCTTCTCTACGGTGACATTTTCGGGTAGGCCGCCCGGGCTGATCCACTCGACACGGTTGCGGAAGAGAAAGACCCGCGAGGCCGCATGGAAGTTGGTGTAGTCGCGGTGGGCCAGCATGTTCACAATCAGTTCGCGGATCACCGCCAGGGGGTATTCGTGCATCTCGATGCGCTGGAGGCTGCCGGGGGCCAGCGTCATCCCGTGGTGGGTATTGTTCCACAGGTAGGCCTCAACGCGCACCAGTTGATCGGGCAGCGTGCCGCTAATATCTTTTTCGAGGTGAATAACTTCATACGAAAGCGCATCGGTGCCGCGATAGTGGCCGAGATCGACGACCGCCTTGGGCAGTACCGCCTGGGGCGCATGGCCAAAGCAGAGGATGCCCGCCAGCGTGGGCAGCAACTCGCCATTGTCCCATGCGACACAGCCATGCTCTTCCAAATAACGATCCGGATTGTCTGTCCCGCGATAGCGCCCGCGCCGCAGCGCCTCACGCACATGGGTAACCACCTTCTCCATGTCGATCATGGACGTATTTGCCCCGCGAAGCGGCAGGCTGTCCACGGTCTGCATGCGGTTGAGATCAAGGTAGGTAAGCTGAGTCATGGAGGGAGATCTTTGGAAGAACCATGTCCTTCCAAACCTACTTAGCGGAAGAACCATGTTCTTCCAAGCCTACTTAGGGCGCAAGATCTTCTTTAGTGCGCCACCATGTCAATCATAGTTCATCTAGGCAGAGGCTGCAAGGAAGTGTATCTGACTTACATAGCGGTTGCAAAGTCCCAATAGGCTCAGGTAGCATCCGCAGATTGCGCAGATTACGCAGATGAGGAAGCAATAATCTGCGTAATCTGCGTAATCTGCGGACGATCAGAGGACTTTGCAACCGCCATGATCTGACTCATGCAATATGGCTCAAATCCAGGTAGGCTGGCGCAATCCCGGCCAGCAGTTGCTCAAAGGCACGGGTGGCCCCTGCCGCCCGCGCAGCGGCAAGGCCAGGGGCTGCGGTCGCTGCGATCTGCGCCTCAAGGGTGTGTAGCCAGCGTGTTTCGCTCGCGGGGGGCATGGTGTGGTGGGCTGCCCGCAGCGCTTCAGCGGCCCCAAGGCGCTCGGCGGCAGCCAGCGGATTGCCCTGCGCATAGGCATAGGCCGCTGCGACGTCGAGCAGGCGGGCGAGGCTGCGCCGATCGCGTAGTTCGACGAGGGCAGCGCATGCGCTGCTTAGGTAGCGCTGGGCCTCCTCTCGTTCGCTTTGGGCGAGGCGCACTTGGGCCAAACTCAGCTCACTGATGGCGCAACCACGTCGGTCGCCGAGGCGCTGGTAACGGGCATGGGCGGCGTGGTAGTAGCTCGCCGCACGCGCTCCGTCGCCCGCTTCGCGCCAGAGCCACCCGAGATCGCTGAGCGTCCAGGCGCAGGCGCGGTCGTTGCCGATGGCCTCGCGGAGCGCGAGGCTCTTGGCGAATAAGGCGGCGGCCTGCTCTGTTGTGCCGCGCATGCCTGCGACCCAACCCAGGTTGTTGTAGCTCTGCGCGACGCCACTGGGGTGTTCGGCGGCCTGATAGAGTTGCAGCGCCTCGCGGTGCAACTGCTCGGAACGAGCGTAGTCGTCTTGGTCGCGCGCCAACCAGCCCAAGTTATTGAGCGTATAGGCCATACTCAGCCGGTCGCCAAGCTGGCGATAGAGCGCTAGGCTGCGCTGTTGGGCCGTGCGCGCCCCCGCAAAATCGCCTTGGTCGCGCGCCAGCCAGCCGCGTGCGCCGGAGAGCATCGCTTCGCCGTAGGGTTCGGCGTGGCGTTGCGCCAAGGCCAGCCCCTGCTGCACCTGTGCCTGCGCCTGAGCATACTTGCCCTGGCGGGCGCTGAGCCAAGCGCAGCGATAGTGGGCGCGGATCAGGGTCGCGGCGCTCACCAGCGCCGCATCAAATACAAGAACTTTTTCACATATACGTTCTGTTGTAATAAAATCGCTCTGTTCGTAGGCGAGATCGGCGGCGGCCACCAAGAGGCGTGCGGTCAGAGCGGGGGGGAGGGCATCGTGCTGCTTCGCGCTCCCAGGGGCTTCGTGCGCAACGGCGGCTACACCAGCCACACGGAGGGCCGCATCAGCCCACTGTCGGCCCTCCGCCACGCGGCCCTGCTGCACCCAATAGGGGCTCAGGCTCACCACGAGGGCCGCGAGGGTTTCGCCGTCGTGCTGCGCCAAACTGTGCGCTAGGGCCGCGTCGAGGTTGGCCGCTTCGTATTCCACCGCCTGCGCCCAAGCCTCTGACGCTTGGCCCCACGTGGGGGCATCCTGTTGCACGTAGCTCAGGTAGTAGGCCGCGTGGCGGCGTGCATAGTGCGCAGACGCCGCAGCGGGAAGGCGCTCGCGGGCAAAGAGGCGCACACTTTCGAGCAGGGCAAAACGGGGCGTGGACGGCGCAGCAACACGATTGAGCAGACTGTGGTTGAGCAGTTGCTCCACCATCGCTAACGTTGCCGCTCCCGCTCCACCCACCTGCTCTGCTGCCGCAAGACTGAAGCCGCCCTGAAAGAGACTCAGCACCCCCAGGAACGCCTGCTCCGCTGGGGTCAGCAGGGCGACGCTCCACTCCAATGCGGCGCGCAGCGAATGGTGACGCCGCTCGCGGTCGCTGCCCTGGTGGGCCAGCAGTTCCAAGCGCTCATCGAGGCGCGCCAGCAGATCCTCAAGCGCAAAGAGGCGGCAACGGGTCGCCGCCAGTTCCAACGCCAACGGCAAGCCATCAAGCTCACGGCAGATCGCCTCCACGACGGGCAGGTTCTGCGCCGTGAGCGCAAAGCTCGGATCGTGTGCTTGGGCGCGTTGAGCGAAGAGGTGGCTGGCGGGTGAAGGTTGGGCCGCTTCTGCCGCCGCGACGGCCAACGGCGGCACGACCACCACCTGTTCAATGGCGAGTTGCAGCGCAACTTGGCTGGTAACGAGGATTTTGCTTTGGGGTGCTGTGGCCAGCAGTTCTGAAAGTAGGGCAGCCAATTGCTCTGCTTCCGCGTGCAACTGCTCAATGTTATCGAACACCAGCAGCAGCGCACACGGCTGTAGATGGCGCAGCACCACTTGGCGCAGCGAACGCGCTGGTGGCAGCGTCAAACGTAGTGCGTGGGCCAAGGCCTCCAGCAACTGCTCCACCGAGTGTACCCCCGCGAGCGGCACCCACACGGCCCCCGTCGCCAAGCGACGCTCCAGCGTGTGCGCCACCTCGCGGGCGAGGCGCGTCTTACCCACCCCCGGCGGGCCAACCAGGGTGAGCAAGCGCACCTCGGTGGCCATGAGGCGCTGCTGTAGTTGGGCGAGCAGGTCGGCACGCCCCAGTAACTCTGGCAGTGTTAGGGACAACAAGCGGTGACGCGGGGGCGTTATGGCGTCATCGAGCGCAACAGCGGGCAAGGGCGGGAGGGGTAGGCCCAGCCCTGAGGCAAAGAAACGTTCGCGGTAGGCGGAATCAATGTGCAACGCATCCGCGAGGCGCTTCACCATCTGGCGACTCGGCTTGCGTCGTCCCGCCTCCACTGCCCGGATCGTTTCGGGCGCATAGCCCGCCACGCGCCCCAACTCCGCCTGGGTCATGTGCAGCGCTTGGCGGCGGCCCTTGAGCCAAAGGGTGAAATCGTCGTCGTCGTTTTCGTTGTGGGTCATACCCTTTTTACTCGCTGTTGGGGCAAGCCCCAAACCCTGTTTTTTTGTGCGGTTTTGGCGGCTTCGCCGCCAAAACCGCACAAAGAAGGTTTTTGGGGGAGGCTTCGCCTCCCCCAAGCCCCCGCCGAAGGGGTGTTTTCGGGGGCCAGGCCCCCACGCCCCCGCCGGGCGAGGAGGTTTTCGGGGGCCATGCCCCCACGCCCCCGCCGGGCGAGGAGGTTTTCGGGGGCCAGGCCCCCACGCCCCCGCCGGGCGAGGAGGTTTTCGGGGGCC
>RSAS01000905.1:6415-8525 GCA_003934145.1 Candidatus Viridilinea halotolerans
TTTTCGGGGGCCATGCCCCCACGCCCCCGCCGGGCGAGGAGGTTTTCGGGGGCCATGCCCCCACGCCCCCGCCGGGCGAGGAGGTTTTCGGGGGCCAGGCCCCCACGCCCCCGCCAATGCTCATTGTAGCATACGAACAAAATAGCGCTTTATCACTCCCCCGCTTCTCCGTGGCGCGGCAGCTCGACGGTGAAGGTGGCACCAACGCCGGGGGTGCTCTCCACATAGATGTCGCCGCCCATGAGTTTGCAGAGGCGGTGGGTGATGGCGAGGCCAAGCCCGCTGCCGCCATATTTGCGTGTGGTCGAGTCGTCGATTTGCACGAAATCTTGGAAGAGTTGTTGCTGCTGCGCGGGGTTCATGCCGATGCCGCTGTCGCTGACGATGAAGGTGACGATCGAAGAAGGGTGCGCTTGCTCATCTTCGTTGGTGACGACACGCAGGTTGATGCTGCCGTTTTCGGTAAATTTGGTGGCGTTGCCAAGGATGTTGAGCAGGATCTGGCGGATGCGCGTGCTGTCGCCATGCATGATGCCACAATTGTCTGGTTTTTCGATGGTGAAGGTATTGTTATTTTTGGCTACTAGGGGCATAATGGTATCAGCGACTTGGCAGATGAGATCGTCGAGGAGAAACGCCTCAAGGTGGAGGTTGAATTTTTCGGCCTCGATGCGCGTGAGGTCGAGAATATCGTTGATCAGGCGCAGCAGGTGCTGCCCGGCCCCTTGAATGGCGGCGAGGTCTTTTTCGAGTTCGTGGTAGCCGCTCTCGTGTGCTTCAATCGCCACCATATCGCTGTAGCCAAGGATGGCCGTGAGGGGCGTGCGCAACTCGTGGCTCATATTGGCGAGGAAGCGGCTCTTGGCGCGATTGGCGACCTCGGCGGACTCTTTGGCCAAGAGCATGGCGCTTTCGGCCTGTTTGCGTTCGGCCAATTCTTGTTGCACCGCTTGGTAGAGTTGGGCGTTTTCGGTGGCGAGGGCTAAGAGTTCCTCATTCTGACGGCGCAACTCGGCGGCGGCCCGCTTGCGATTGGTGCTGTCTTGCAGAATGAGGACGTGCCCTTTCACATTTTTATGTCGGTCGTAAATTGGCGTAACACGTAGATCGAACGAGCGTGCATTGTCCGGATCAGAAAAAAGCAGCTCGTTGTAGGTGCGCTTTTGCTGTTGGCACTCGACGAAGAGTGTGGCACCCGCAGGAAAGGTTTGATTGAAGGGCTTGCCGATGATCGCTTGGGCTTTGTGGCCCAAGAGCAGCGCAGCGGCGGGGTTGAGGTCTACCATGTGCTCTTGTTCGTCAAGGACGATGACGCAATCTTCCATGCTCTGGAAGACGGTGTTGTAGGCAATGGGGACGATGCCGAAGAGATCGAGGCGAATGATGTCCCAGGTGATGGCGATGCCGCTGAGCAGCAGGGCGAAGGGGGTAAGGTCGAGGTAGGGGTAGGGGCTACTGCCGCTGAGGTAGATGGCGTTGCTGATCCAGGGGGCGGCGACGCCGATGAGTAGGCCGCCCGCTTGAGCGCGGTAGTAGGGCGCGAGGTGCAGTAGATTGTGCAGCAGGATGACGCTGCCGCTGAGCAGAAGGATGTAGGAATAGGCGGTGTGCAGCCAGAAGTAGGGGCCGAGGGT
Organism: Candidatus Viridilinea halotolerans; assembly: GCA_003934145.1. Classification (GTDB taxonomy): domain Bacteria; phylum Chloroflexota; class Chloroflexia; order Chloroflexales; family Chloroflexaceae; genus Viridilinea; species Viridilinea halotolerans. The sequence goes on from RSAS01000905.1 coordinate 8,050, forward strand.
GGTATCGAGGATCAAGAAGTCGCCACTTACGACCTGGAAAATAGCGCTGCGGAAGAGGCCATGGAAACTATTTGTCCAGATCACCAGCAGGGTGAGCAGGGGCAGCAGCAGCAGCAGCGCGATACGGCGGGGGGTGAGGAGATTGCCCCGGCCAGTGTAGCTTACGGCAAACGCCAACCAGCAGACGGGTACCAAAACAATGCCCACATAGGCGCTATTGGTCCAGAAGAGTTGCGCATCGATACTGGTGACGCTAAGACTCGCCATGTAGGCGAGCGTCCACCAGACGACGCTTGCCATCAGGAGCGCAAGGGGTTGTGCCCCTGGGGACTTCCGGCGTCGCCACAAGACCGCGCCGAGCAGCGCGGCCAGCAGCGCGGTGAGCAGCAGGGGGATGAGGTAAGAAGGGGATTGCATGGGGTAGCCGATAGCCGATAGCCGATAGCCGATAGCCGATAGCCGATAGCCGATAGCCG
>RSAS01000296.1 GCA_003934145.1 Candidatus Viridilinea halotolerans
TCCCGCCTCCCGCCTCCCGCCTCCCGCCTCTCGCCTCTCGCCTCTCGCCTCTCGCTTCTCGCCTCACTCGTCACCCGCATGAAACCTAAACCCATCACCGCCACCACCCTCGTCTGGCTGCAGCGCTGCGCCCGCCGCATCTGGTTGGATCGCCATGGCGACGCGGCCCAGCGCGTGGCCACCGACCCCGTGCTACAGCACCAGATCGCCCGCGGCCATGCTCACGAGGAGGCCATCGTTGCGGCGCAGTTTGCCCAACGCCACCCGCTTGTCGCTACCGCATGGCCGGAGTTGGTCGCCGAAACTCTGGCTGCCATGCAGTCCGGTGTGCCCGCGCTGCACCAAGGGGCGCTTGAGGTGCAAGCGCACGACGACATGATCCTCTGCGGCTCACCCGATCTGCTCTTCCGCGTCGAGCAACCCTCGCAGTTGGGGGCGTGGTCATATGCGCCGGTGGAGATCAAGTTGCACCGCGAGCCACGACCCGACGATCAACTCCAACTCGCGTTCTACCGTTGGATGCTGGGCATGCTACAGGGCAACGTGCCTGAGGGCGAACTCTGGCTGGGATTTGATGCCGCAACCCACCAGCCTTTGCAGAAGGTGCGCCAAACGAAGCCGCCGCATGTGCAACCATGGCTGGATCTGCTCACCACGGTGCGCACGGGTGACGAAGCGCCGATCAACTTTAGTCGCCAATGTAGCTACTGCCATTGGCGTAACGCATGCGAGCAAGAGGCTACACAGCGTCAGGACATCGCCCTCTTGGGGCAACTCGATCGGCGCACGGCGGCGGCGCTGCGTAAAGCAGGGCTAACCAACCTCGCCGCCTTGGTGCAACTCACTGCCGAACAACTCGCCGCGTATCCCCACGTTGGCCCCAAGCGCGCCGTGCAACTCCTCAGCCATGCCCACGCGCTGCTGCGCGGTGCCCCCTACCCGCACAGCGCCGCCGCCATGCGCCTGCCGCCTGCGGCGCTCTTCCTCGACATCGAGAGCCATCCCGTGACCCAGATGCCGTGGGCCTTTGGCTGGATGGACGCTAGCGGGCAACGCGGTAGCTTCGTGGTGGTACCGCAGCGCCCGCGCCAGGCCCCGGCCAGACTCGACATCGCCGGCAGCAGCGTCAGCTTCGTCCCCGATGCCGCTGCCGGCTGGCAAGCCCTGGCCGCCCTCGTTGCCGCACAAGAGGGCGTCATCATCCACTGGGGCCACTACGAACGCCAGATGTTGCAGCAGGACGCCACCCCCAGCGTACAAGACGCCCTTAGCGAGCGCATGATTGACCTCCAGCGCAAAATTACCCAAGCCTACAGCTTCCCCATCGCCCGTGGCGCAGGCAACGGCGCAACAACGCTCAAAGCCATTGGCGGCTACCTGGGCTACACCTGGCCCGCAGCCGCCAACTGGGCCGCCGCCTGGGACGCCTACCACCAATGGTGCCAACAACTTGCCACTGTTCGCACCCAACAACAGCCCTGGGCGGACGCCATCGACACAACCCTTGCCGACGGCCTCGCCTACCTGATGAGCGACGTCGTCGCCCTGCACGGCGTATGGCAGTGGCTGCAAAACAACGCAGCAGCGTAAGCCCCCCAAGGGGGATTGGGCGCTTGGCCCCAGTACCTTTCGCATAAGCTCGCGCAAAGCCGCAAAGCCGCAAAGGTTTAGTCCACCTAAGACAAGGTTCGTAGCAACGTTACCGTTTGCGCCAATAGGTAGTGCCGACTTTAGTCGGCTTCCCATTG
>RSAS01000565.1 GCA_003934145.1 Candidatus Viridilinea halotolerans
AGCGGCTTTTGCCCCATTTCTGCGAACCATCAAAAAAATAAGCGAACGGTGAGTCAAAGGTAATTGGTATGACCACACTCTACCTTGTCGAACAGGGGGCAACCATCAGCCTCGACGGCGAACGGATCACCATCAGCCGCGAAGAGGAGGAGCTACGCGCCCTGCCGCTGGCCAAAATTAGCGACGTGATTGTCTTTGGCAATTGCAGCCTCACCACCCCGGCGCTACGCCGCCTCCTCGATCGCGGCGTCGAACTCACCTTTCTCACCACCCGTGGGCGCTACCAGGGGCGCTTGGTGGGCATGGCGACACCGCATGTGCAACTGCGGCGCAACCAATATCGCCGCGCCGACGATGAGGCGTGGGCCTTATACCAATTACCATTGAACAGGCCGCATGCTTAATGACATTCAAGCGCATTGAGACGCCATGTCCGGCTTTCAGCTATCGGCTATCGGCTATCGGCTATCGGCTATCGGCTATCGGCTATCGGATTTGGTATTCGACCCCAGTTGGCAATTCACCGACCGCAACCGCCGCCCCCCCACCGACCCGGTCAACGCCACGCTCTCGCTAGGCTACACCCTCCTGCAACACCACATCCTCGGCGCGGTGCAGAGCGTCGGCTTCGACCCCTACCTCGGCTTCTTGCACCAACCCGACTACCACCGCCCCTCCTTGGCGCTCGACATGATGGAAGAGTTCCGCCCACTGATCATCGACTCCCTCGTGCTCCGCTGCTGCAGCGACGGACGGCTCACCCCTGCCGACTTCACCACCGGCGACAGCGCGAGTCGTTACGCCGTGCGGCTAAGCGACGAGGCCAAACGGCGCTTCATCGCCGCCTACGAAGAGCGGCTCCAGGTCAAACTCACCCACCCGGAGGGGGCCGATCGTGGCCCGGGCGAAGTGGACTACCGACGCTGCTTCGAACTGCAAGCGCGCCGCCTCGTGCGCGCCATCCAGAGCGGCGAAGCCTACGAACCCATGTTTACGCGCTAAGACGTGGTTCGGAGGTACTTTACCGTTCGCTGCCGTTCCCCCCTCCCAACCTCCCCCCGCTGGGGGGAGGAGTCCGGCGCCCTCCCCCCAGCGGGGGGAGGGGAATAGCGCAACAATACTTATCACTCGTCACTCGTCACTCATCACCCATCATGCTCTACATCATCTCTTACGACATCTCGGTGGATCGACGGCGCACCAGGATCGCCAAAATCCTCGAAGGCCACGGCCAGCGCGTACAATACAGCGTCTTCGAATGTGATCTCGACGCCAACCAATACCAAGCGCTCTGGCGCAAACTCCTCGGCACCCTACAACCCGACGAAGGCGACAACCTGCGTATCTACCGTTTATGCGCCAACTGCAACAAAACCGTCACCATCATCGGTAGCGGCCCACCCGTCGAAACCAGCCCCAACTACTACATCGTCTAGCGGCGCAGAGGGGCACAACCCACGCAACAACAGAGCGTCAGAGCGCCCAAAACAGCCAAAATGCCGCGCAAGCGCAGCAGAAAGCGTCAAACCCCGATTTTCAACCGCCAACATGCGCAAAAACTCTTTACACAAATCGCCAAAAAAGGGCGTGCCGCGCAAAGCGCTCGTTCTAGGGCTTCCCAATCGGCCAAAAATATGGTACTATCGGAAAAACGTGCCCGCTAAGCAGGGTATGAAGACGCTTGGCTCGAACCAGCTTGTCGGCCGTATTTTTGATCGGAAAAACGTGCCCGCTAAGCAGGGTATGAAGACGGATACTCACGGGATTGCCCCGCTTCCCCTTTCCATCGGAAAAACGTGCCCGCTAAGCAGGGTATGAAGACCTAAACGCAACTCTGCGCTCATGACGAACCCTTTTGGATCGGAAAAACGTGCCCGCTAAGCAGGGTATGAAGACCCGAACTGCACCGAGTCTTTGAGGCCCATCGTCACGTCGATCGGAAAAACGTGCCCGCTAAGCAGGGTATGAAGACTCACGGGGCCGCTCACCGACACCCAAATCAGGGCTACGCATCGGAAAAACGTGCCCGCTAAGCAGGGTATGAAGACGGCTGATGACTGATGCCGAGTTGCGCCGCTTTATGCATATCGGAAAAACGTGCCCGCTAAGCAGGGTATGAAGACCCAGCCACTCTTCCGGCGTGGCGTCCGGCGTCGCATCATCGGAAAAACGTGCCCGCTAAGCAGGGTATGAAGACGCGCTGGCGCGGGTGTGGCGGCGGCGCGTGCCTGCATCGGAAAAACGTGCCCGCTAAGCAGGGTATGAAGACCCAAGAGTTCGTCAGTGTCAGCGTGGTCGACTTCGATCGGAAAAACGTGCCCGCTAAGCAGGGTATGAAGACGTACCTCGTAGTTCGTATACAGGCAGCCTATATATCGGAAAAACGTGCCCGCTAAGCAGGGTATGAAGACGGATACTCACGGGATTGCCCCGCTTCCCCTTTCCCGATCGGAAAAACGTGCCCGCTAAGCAGGGTATGAAGACATAGACTTTACCGCCTTTACGAGCGAGGTCTATAGCATCGGAAAAACGTGCCCGCTAAGCAGGGTATGAAGACTTGGCGCAACAGTCGTGAGGCGCGTCCTCACCTGCCGATCGGAAAAACGTGCCCGCTAAGCAGGGTATGAAGACCCGCGAGTCCTTGGCGAAAAAATACTGTTCGGGATTGCCATCGGAAAAACGTGCCCGCTAAGCAGGGTATGAAGACTGGCACTACGCGGTGGTGGCTACCGCCATGCTGGATCGGAAAAACGTGCCCGCTAAGCAGGGTATGAAGACGTATAAATCTCTTTGTTCACGTCCCATACAAAGAATCGGAAAAACGTGCCCGCTAAGCAGGGTATGAAGACTCAAATGTATAGACGTAGCGGATACACTCTTCTTCGATCGGAAAAACGTGCCCGCTAAGCAGGGTATGAAGACCTAAAGCGGGATATTGGAAGCCGATACCAGTATGAATCGGAAAAACGTGCCCGCTAAGCAGGGTATGAAGACTTACCCTATCTGACATCTCCTCACTCAAATGAGCTCTTGCATCGGAAAAACGTGCCCGCTAAGCAGGGTATGAAGACTCACCCCGACGCCCGTGGCCACGCGCCCGCCGCTTCAATCGGAAAAACGTGCCCGCTAAGCAGGGTATGAAGACTCAGCCTCCTCAGCCTCCCAGAACTTCTCCTCAGATCGGAAAAACGTGCCCGCTAAGCAGGGTATGAAGACTCGTCGTCGAGCGACAATGCTACTGCATCGTGCTTCATCGGAAAAACGTGCCCGCTAAGCAGGGTATGAAGACGAGACATGGCATAATTGCCGCCACATTACTGTACATCGGAAAAACGTGCCCGCTAAGCAGGGTATGAAGACTGAAGCAACGGTGGTTGGTGAAACCTTCGTGGCTGGATCGGAAAAACGTGCCCGCTAAGCAGGGTATGAAGACATAGCATGCGCTACCCTACTAGTGATGTCGAGTGCGTCTATCGGAAAAACGTGCCCGCTAAGCAGGGTATGAAGACCTTCACACCGTGGATCGTCTCGATCACGTTCATTGATCGGAAAAACGTGCCCGCTAAGCAGGGTATGAAGACTACGCGCTGTGCGCGCCCCTGAGAGGCGCATGGATCGGAAAAACGTGCCCGCTAAGCAGGGTATGAAGACACTTCACCGAGCGGTCGTTCATCAGCCCGTAGCCGATGATCGGAAAAACGTGCCCGCTAAGCAGGGTATGAAGACCGATACGCTGGCGGTACCTCCCAACCATTCATCTCGTCGATCGGAAAAACGTGCCCGCTAAGCAGGGTATGAAGACTCAACGAGCTCGCTCACGATGCGTTGCTGCGCGTGCATCGGAAAAACGTGCCCGCTAAGCAGGGTATGAAGACTTGGGCGTGCGCGGCAACCTGTGCCGCCCACTCGATCGGAAAAACGTGCCCGCTAAGCAGGGTATGAAGACTCAAAAACCTCCCAATCGTCCTGCGTCCACGGCTCCCGATCGGAAAAACGTGCCCGCTAAGCAGGGTATGAAGACTCGGGCGCTGCGTGGCTTAACTCCAAAAGACGGCAGATCGGAAAAACGTGCCCGCTAAGCAGGGTATGAAGACCCTAATCATTCTCGCCTCGGCAGGGCTGGAGGCGCTATCGGAAAAACGTGCCCGCTAAGCAGGGTATGAAGACCGTTCGGCAGGACCTCGAAGTTTGGCACAATGGTGATCGGAAAAACGTGCCCGCTAAGCAGGGTATGAAGACCGGCCCCTCGGCCGTGTAACCCGTGGTAATCTTAGCGGATCGGAAAAACGTGCCCGCTAAGCAGGGTATGAAGACCTGGCGCGCAGCACTCGCGGCCTCCATCGCTTATCGGAAAAACGTGCCCGCTAAGCAGGGTATGAAGACTGGCAAGACTGCGACGGATGATCTGTGCGCGTCCATCAGGATCGGAAAAACGTGCCCGCTAAGCAGGGTATGAAGACGCGATGTACAGGTCGACGCGACCCTTGAAGGCTTTCTATCGGAAAAACGTGCCCGCTAAGCAGGGTATGAAGACTTACGTAGCCCGCCTCGATCAGATCACTAACGACTTTATCGGAAAAACGTGCCCGCTAAGCAGGGTATGAAGACCATGCCGATACGGTACATATCAGATTCTGTCGATCTATCGGAAAAACGTGCCCGCTAAGCAGGGTATGAAGACGTACTGGTTGCATATCTCCGCGAGCTTGTCCATCGGAAAAACGTGCCCGCTAAGCAGGGTATGAAGACTGGCATGCTGCGTTGCCGCCCGCCGATCACTACCTACTATCGGAAAAACGTGCCCGCTAAGCAGGGTATGAAGACGTAGATAACGCGCTTGGTCTGTCGCCGGAACCAAGATCATCGGAAAAACGTGCCCGCTAAGCAGGGTATGAAGACATAAGCGCGATCAGCAGCGTGGCAAAAACACCTGCCGGATCGGAAAAACGTGCCCGCTAAGCAGGGTATGAAGACGTAATGCTATCCGCCTCGATCCACGCGCAAGGAACCAATCGGAAAAACGTGCCCGCTAAGCAGGGTATGAAGACGTTCTGCATCCAACCGTACCTCAAGGCGATCATCAAATCGGAAAAACGTGCCCGCTAAGCAGGGTATGAAGACTCATCCCGGTACGCCTGGGTGCTGGCGCGGATCTTATCGGAAAAACGTGCCCGCTAAGCAGGGTATGAAGACCCACGTACCACCGCCAGGTTCCTGGCAGGTCTTATCGGAAAAACGTGCCCGCTAAGCAGGAGACTGTTGCACAATCCCCCCTCTTCCCGCTTCGTTGCGGCTCGGCGGTGGCTTGCGCGGGCGGTGGGCGCGGCCAAGCCCAAGGATCGCGGCGGGTTCGGGGGTGAATGTGGCGGGTAGGCATCAGGTTTTTCCTGTGGTCATGCGGAAAATGCGGGAAACGGGGCGCTGCTGGGCAGGCGCAGACGCCGCCAGGCGTCGGGCGATGACGCAGCGGACGCGGGTGGTGGCGGATGCTGCCCCAACGGGCGATCAGGCGGCACCCCGGCGGGTTTGGCTAGGCTCAGGTAACATCCGCAGATTACGCAGATTACGCAGATGAGGAAGCAATAATCTGCGTAATCTGCGTAATCTGCGGACGATCAGGATGACTTTGCAACCGCCATGAGCAGCGCTTTGCCTTCGTCGCTCGCGTTGAAGGTATGGGCTTGGCGCAGCATGCTGTGGTAGTCGGAGATGAAGACCGAGCGGTGACCATTGGGACTCGCGTCATCTTTGCGGCACTGCGCCCAGAGCGGGCAGCCGGTGCATTGCTTGGCCACAAAGCGGAAACTGAGGCCATCCCCGTTGCCTTGGCGGTAAACCCTCGTCGTCGTCTGGCCATTGGGGCAGGTACAGGTCTTCTTGTCGGCACTGACGCGGAACGCCGCGACCGTAAAGCGGTTCGGGTCGGTGCCGCCACCTTGGGGGATCGGCGCGACGAGGTCGGTTTCACCGTCGCTCAAGGCGGCAACCTGGGCGCGCGTTTTGCCCTTGCCCGCCGCGGCGTCCACTTTAACGAAACACCCCAATGTATGAACTATCATTATGCGGTTTGCCTTCAGTGCCGAAACAGACTACAATACCGATAGTCCCAGTTCTGGAAAGGCAAGAGATGAATACAACAACAGTTCAAAGCGTGGTTACTGCCGCTCAAGCGTTGTCGCCCACAGAACAGTTTGAGGTTATTCAAATGCTTACGCGCGTTCTTCAGCAGCGGTATGCGCATACTGTCTCTTTCTCCATTGCCCAGACGCCGTCCATTCTGCTTCCTGCAACGGTGCGCCGAACCCCGCCTGTCACAAATCTTGCTGATTTTGCTGCTGAATTTTGGCCCGAAGATGAAACAGCCGATGACATTAACACGTATATAGCCCAGCAACGAGCGTTTGACCGAATACGTGATGTGCCTGACCAAGAATTGCTATGAGTACGGTACTTGTTGACACCAATGTCGTGTCCTATCTGTACAAGCAGGACACCAGAGGATTGTTGTACGAGTCCCATTTGATTGGACAAGAAGCTGCAATAGCGCTAATGACGGTGGCTGAATTGTTTCAGTGGGCGGCGATTCGCAATTGGAGTTTGCCTCGCGTACAACAGTTAGAAGCCATGGTTGCCTATACGTACACGGTTGTGCCATCTGATGTAGACACCTGTCGTTGGTGGGCACGCGTTCGCACGCAACGTTCATCGCGTGGTCTACCGATTTCGCCGCAAGATGCGTGGGTAGCAGCGACCGCATTATGAACGAGCAAAATCTCATCGTTCTGATCAGCCACTATCAGACCAACATCCATCCACAGTTTAGTCAGCACCTCTCGTTCTATGAGCACTTGCCAACAATCGACATGTCGATTGAGTATGCAGCACTTGCAAAGCTCCCCAGTGGGAAGCGGCACCCACATCAATACAGACTCAAACGCACAGTGCTGGAAAGTGTCCGACAACATTTACAGGCAAATGCACATCAACTTGAGCAGAGCAATTCATTTGAAGATGTGATCCACATTGTTCGCGGCTGTGCTGTACCTGGATTTGGCCCACTCGCGATGTACGATACCGCACTTCGGCTTGCGGTTCGCTTAGGGAAACGACCAACGGCAGTCTATCTCCATGCAGGAACGCGCAAGGGAGCGGCTGCACTTGGGCTAAACGTTGATCGTGCGATGATTCCAATGGATGAACTGCCTGGCCCACTTCAGAGAATCGGGGCTGAGCACGTAGAGAATTTTCTCTGCATCTACAAAGACCAACTATCTACATTCACCCTATCTGACAACCTAAAGAATCGTACTTGTGTTCCCATACGAGAAGCACCACAACCCGTTTCGAGTCCTTGTTCCTGACGAATAATGTGGTTGTGGCATGTTAAGTGTTACTTAGACACTAATAGCAACAAGATAAGGGGTGCGGGAATGTGGATCTACACGACAGTTGGGTTTTTCTCGGTAGTACAGAAAAAGGGACAGGCTGACGACCTGCTAATGGTTCGGGGGCGGTTTCGCGGCGATCTCGAGGCGCTGCGGGAGGCGTATCTGCCTGAGTTGGGTGCCGTAACGGAATACGGCGGCACGGATTATGCGTTCAGAGCGCCCGTCACCAAGGTTGCGTTTACGCGGGCAATGGCTCGGATTGTCGCCGATATGACCTACGACAACTTCAAGAACGAAGTCAGTCGCCAGCAGGGGCCGGAGCGGGCACGCATCTACCATGACGTGTGGGACGTGATGTTCCGTGAGCAGAATCGTGCAGAACGAAACGCACGGAATCGCAAAGACGTACCTGTTGAGTAGGGGATGGAGACCTAAGCGCCTCCTCGACGGTCTTCCCCACACGGAATCGCAAAGACGTGTCTGTTGAGCAAAGGAATCGCATAAACCAGCAGTATCTGGCAGGGCTATCTCTTCGCCCGCGCCGCTTCGCGCAACGCCTGGAGGTTGATGATTTCAGCGACTTCAAAGCGTGGCGGTAGGCTTTGCGCAATGGGCCGCAGGTTGATGATCGGCGGGAAGTAGCCGCAGCGCCCATGCACCTCGGCCAAGAGCGCCAGAGCCAGCGGCGCGAGGCCGGGAGGGTTGATCAGCAGTGGCGTGGTCTGCCACGCCTCGGCGCTCAAGCCGGCGGCATCCGCGAGTGCCCCAGCCTGTGGGCCAAAGGCTTGGCTGCGATCAGCCTGCACCGCGATGGTGCGTACTTCTGGCTGGCTGCCGGTGAGTGCAACGACCTGCTCGATCTGTTCGGCGGTGAGCGGATGGGCGTAGTTGAGAAGCAACATGCTGGGGTCTCCTTGTTTGGTGGGGGGCATGGCCCCCGAAAAATCCCCCCTTTAGCGTAAGCCGCTGGCGGGGGTTCGGGGGCATGGCCCCCGAAAAATCCCCCCTTTAGCGTAAGCCGCTGGCGGGGGTGCGGGGGCATGGCCCCCGAAAAATCCCCCCTTTAGCGTAAGCCGCTGGCGGGGGT
>RSAS01000063.1 GCA_003934145.1 Candidatus Viridilinea halotolerans
CCCCCTCTCCCGCAAGCGTTTAAGGGCGGACAGAAAACGTGTGCGCCCCCTTCTGGAATCGCATTGCAACGCCAGGAATCTCGATCTCTTCCCCCCTCTCCCACAACGTGGGAGAGGGGGCAGGGGGTGAGGGCCATCCGTGGCATCCCAATCACCTATCCGTGACTTGCCGAGCGAATGTTCTGTCCGCCCTTAAACTCCCGCAAGCGGGAGAGGGGGCAGGGGGTGAGGGCCAAAGAGCGCATCCCCACCACGAATCGGTGGTTACGAGATTAATTATTCTTCTCAGCCATTCCCGCTAACGCTTCCGCACGCGCACCCAAACCAACGCCAGGGCCAGGGTGGTGCTAAAGGTCAAAAACCAGCCCAACTCACGCCGCCCATCCGCAGGCGCTGGTGGCAGCGGGCTTGCCGTAGGCGACGGGCTTGCCGTAGGCGACGGGCTTGCCGTAGGCGACGGGCTTGCCGTGGGCAACGGAGTCGCCGTGGGTGCTGGCAAAACCACCGGCGGTGCTACAGGCTCGGCTTGGAGCACCAAAGGCAACCAGAGCAGATGCGTCGTCTCCGCCACCAACACTCCCCCGGCCACTTCAGGCGTCATGGTGGTTGACATAAGATCTTCGGGAAGCGATGGAGGCGGCGGCGCAACGGGCGGCGCAACGGTTGGGGTGGCGCTCGGCACAAGTGCCACCTGCGCTACGGTGGGCGCAACATTCGTCGGCGTCACTGTGGCCGACGGCGGCGGCGCGACCGCGAGTGACGGCGGCGTCACCGTGGGCGACGGCGGCACCACCGTGGGCGACGGCGGCACCACCGTGGGCGACGGCGGCGGCGCACGCGTGGGTAGCAACGGCGGCGTACTACTCGGCAGCGGGATCACATTGGGGCGCTGCGTCGGAGCGGGTTGCTCAGCGGCGACAGGTGTTGCACTTGGCAGTGCTGCTGCGCTGGGCAGCGGCGTTGCACTTGGCAGTGCTGTTGCGCTGGGCAGCGGCGTTGCCGTCGGCGGCACACAAATATCAGTGAAAGCCACCAGTGGTGGCTGCGTCCCCTCGCCCACCGTCCCTGCGCCCCACGACCAACCCTCAACCATGCCATGGCGCACGACGGAGCGATTGAGGCCAACGTTGGAGTAGAGCCAACGTCCCTGTTCAAGCCGAAAATAGGCCCAATAGCGGCACGACGCATTGAGATCGCGGCACTGGCAGAGGCAATCGCTAACCGGACAGCCGGCACCTTCAATGCTACAGACCAGACTCCCCTGACTCGGCTCAAACAGCGTGGTCACCACCAACCCCGACGCACGCAACACCTCCTCACCCGACATCTCACCCGTTGGCCCCAGATTGACACAAACATTGCGGCTCGTCCCATCATCAAAACGCACCACCAACCCCGCCTGGGCCGCTGTCGGTTCCACCGCTTGAGCTACCGGCGGCACCGGCGGCAGCAGCATCCCCAAACCAAGCACCAACCCGCAGAGCAGGGCGAGCGGTAGCGCAAGACGTACTGTGTGTAGCGTAGACAACATAGCCACCTGAAGTTCAGCCCCCTGTCCGGCGGGGGTGCGGGGGCGAAGCCCCCGCAGCATCCCCCCGTCCGGCGGGGGTGCGGGGGCCAGGCCCCCGAAGAATCCCCCCGTCCAACGGGGGTGCGGGGGCGAAGCCCCCGCAGCATCCCCCGGTTCTGCGCTCTCAGGTATACAGTTTTTTGCTACGCCGCATTCTGATGCGGTGGAGCGAGGCA
>RSAS01000120.1 GCA_003934145.1 Candidatus Viridilinea halotolerans
ACCCCTGACCCCTGACCCCTGACCCCTGACCTCTGGCTCCAGAATCCCCACCAACAGCCCCACCAGCGCCCCCAACACCACCTGGGACGGGTAGGGCCAAACGGGGCCGGGGCCAACGCTGTAGTAGACATGATCAAGCAACACCCCGACTTCGCGCCCGTCGGGGAGCGTGGAGGTGCTACTACGCAACTCAATGAAAGAATCACTCGCTTTCAGCCAACCGCCCGCCACCGTAACATGAATGGTTGTCCACTGATCATCAAGGGTGTAGCGCGCCAACTCCTGCTCGCCATTGAGCAACAGCGTCAATGCGCTGGGCGGGGCATTACTTGGGCCGCGCAGACGCAACGCGACCGTCCCTGGCATGCCCGCTTGGGGCAAAAGCAGCACCGAAGAGCTACGGCTCCAGCGTGCCACCCCATCGGCGCTTGCGGGCAACTCCGCCTCGTGAAAGCCCTGCACATACGCGGCATCCCAGTGGCCAATATTGACACTATGGCTCACCGGAATCTGGCTGAGCAGCACAATGAGCAGTGCGCCACACGCGGCCCAAAAGAGGTATTGGGTCAAACGGAAGCTTGATGTAACAGACGGCATATTTCCAATTACGCAACGACCCGCCGGAGGAGGGAAGGGGTGCGTGCAGGAACCTGGTTCCCGCACGCACCCCTTCCTCACAACTCACAACTCCCGCACCGGCAACTCACCGCCGGGCACCGTCACAAGGGCACTACTGATCCAACCGGCACCATCGGCGCTGGCGATGCTTGATGTGTCACTGTGTTGCTCACCCAAACGTACAAAATACCAATCGCTGTTGGGCGTGCGGGCCAGGAAGATGATCTCGTCGCCAGTAGCGACCCGCCCAACCGCTTGGTTCTCGGTGCTAGGGAAGGGGCGAATGTTCGCCCCTTGCAGCACCGTGCCCGTAAATGTTGCAAGCTCAGGCGGTGTGCTGGGCGGCACGCTGGTTGGCTCAACCACAACCGCTGGCACCGTTGTCGCTGCAGGTACGCTCGTACTCGTTGCAGCGGGCGCAACGGTGGGCAGGCTCAGCGCAGGAATCTGGCTCTGTCCGGGGATAACGCGCCCAAAGCGATCCATCTCGTCGCGCAGAGTGCTGACCACACTGAAGGCCAGGGCGAGGGCGAGGATCATCATCACCGCGACAACGGCAGTCTTGATCAACTCAATACTCTGGCCCCAGACGCTACGCTGGCCCAATTCGCCCAGGGCGCTCTGGGCAGTATCGGCGACCGCTTCGCCCCAACTGGTACGCCCTTGGTCATGTTGGGCGACGCGGCGCAACTCAAGCAGGGCGCGCACATCGCCGATCTGGGCGAGGGCGCGCACTGCACTCCAGCGCACATTGCTGTTGGGATGGTTGAGGGCGTGGATCAACGCGCCGGTGGCCCCACCATTGGCGATGCGCCCGGCGGCCTCGGCGGCGCGGTAGATGCTGAGCCACGACTGCCGGGAGTTGAGCACCTGGCAGAGCGCGGGCACAGCGGCTGGCCCCAAGGCGACCAGTTCATCCACCGCGCTGGCATGCAGCGGATGCTCGCTATTGCCCAGCGCCTCGGTGAGCGCGGCGACCTGCTCACGCGGCACACGCGGATCATGGGTTGGGGTTTGGGCGAGATCCCTGCGTCGCGTGATGCGCTGCAGCGCCGTACTTGGCTTCGCCTCAGGTTCAGGGGGATTCGGTCGTTCTGTGGTCATGCTCCAAATATCTTCTTCTCTTTTTGTGGTGTGTTGGCGACAAAGCCGCCAACTAGGGCTACGTCAACGTCAACTCCGGCGGGGGGGGCGGGGGAGGCTTCGCCTCCCCCGAAAAACTTTTGGGTGTGACCAAAAGGCGTAGGAAGGGTGCGCGAGGGAACCTAGTTCCCTCGCATCCTCTCAGTGTCCGGCGGGGCGTGGGGCGTAGCCCTACAGGTTTTGGCTACACCCAAAAGTTTTTGGGTGTGACCAAAAGGCGTAGGTAGGGGGTGCGGGGGAACCTGGTTCCCCCGCATTTCCCCCTGTCCGGCGGGGGTGTAGGGCACCGCCCTACAGATTCCAGTCACACCCAAAACATTTTTGTTGCTTGTTGGCGGCTTCGCCGCCAACAAGCAACAAAAATGAGGGCTTGGGGCGTAGCCCCAACGACTCTGACGTGGCCCTAAGCCGCCAACACACAACAGTTAGCGGCGCGGCAAGCGCTCCACCAGCGCCGCCATCAGCAAAGCGGCGGCCTCGCGCTTGGGGCAACGGGCGATTGGCTGCTGCCCGTGCTGATCAATCAGGGTCAAAGCAATCTCGGGCTGACCGATACTCGCCACCGCGTCATTGGCCACGATGAGATCAAGCCCTTTGCGCTCAAGTTTGCTCTGCGCATGCGCCAGCAGGTCGTCGGTCTCGGCGGCAAAACCCACTTTGAAGAGATCGCGCCGCGCAGCCAACCCGCCAATAATATCAGGATTCGTTACCAATTCCAGCGTCATGCCCTGCGTTTCAGGGTGCTTCTTGAGCTTCCGCTCGGCGGCGCTTGCGGGCCGAAAATCGGCGACGGCAGCATTCATGATCAATATGTCGGCATGGGTACAGGCGGCTGCAACGGCGGCTTGCATCTCCAGTGCCGTTGCGACAGGCACAAACACAACCGCAGCGGGGGGAGGGATGGCGATGGCACTGCTGATCAGCGTAACCTCCGCCCCCATGTCACGCGCTTGGGCGGCGAGGGCGTGGCCCATCTGGCCGGAGGAGCGATTGCCGATGTAGCGCACGGGATCGATTGGCTCGCGGGTGCCCCCTGCGGTAACGACAACGTGGCGGCCACGCAGCGGGCCAGTGGCGCGGCCCAACATGGCCCGTAGCTCGCCCTCAAGCGTAAAGGGTTCGGGCAGCCGCCCCTTCCCCTCAACATGTTCAGCCATCCGCCCCTCACCCGGCTCTATCAGGCTATAACCGCGCTCACGCAGCGTAACGAGATTGGCTTGGGTGGCGGGGTGGCTATACATCAACGGATTCATTGCCGGGGCGACGAGCACCGGTGCACGGGTAGCCAGCAGCACGGTCGTAAGCAGATCGTCACTCAACCCAGCGGCAAGGCGCGCAATGGTATTGGCCGTCGCAGGTGCCACAACGACCGCGTCGGCCTGGGCACCAAGCGCAATATGGCCCACCACACCATCTTCGGGCAGATCCCAGAGACTGGTCAGCACCGGGCGGCCCGTGAGCGCCTGGAAAGTTGCTGCGCCCACAAAACGCGCCCCCGCCTCGGTCAGGATCACATCAACCTGGGCACCCGCCAACGTCAGATCGCGGGCGAGTTGGGCAACCTTATAGGCAGCGATGCTGCCACACACCCCCAGCACCAGCCGTTTGCCGCTCAAAAGATCCATTGGCCACCTTCACGTTGCATAACTCGTGTATTGTAGCATCAGGGTATGGAACTTTCAACTTTGCCGTGAGGATGGGGGCTTGCCCCCATCCTCACGACCGTAAGGGGGGCCATGCCCCCGCGCCCCCGCCGCACAGCGATTCTGCGGGGGCCACGCCCCATACGCATGAACGTAAGCCTCTGGCGGGCCCTCCGGCGGGGGTTCGGGGGCATGGCCCCCGAAAAATTTCCCCTTCCGGCGGGGTTTAAGGGGCCTGCGGCCCCATACGCGAACGTAAGGGGCCGCAGGCCCCCGTAGGGGCGTTCGCGGGGAACTAAGTTCCCCGCGAACGCCCTCCCTTTTTGACGCAAAAGCATGACTCTCGTATACTCAACCCAAGCGCCCTGGCGTGGGCGTGGTTTTTGGGTGTCCGCATACGGAGCAAGTTTCATGCAACAGTCGGCTGGTGATCCGCAACGTTCTTTTTCGGCTCTTCGCATCTTCTTCACGGGTTTTGCCATGGGGGCTGCCGATCTGATTCCTGGGGTTTCCGGGGGGACGATGGCCTTCATTCTGGGAGTCTACGAGCAGTTGCTCAATGCGATCAAGTCCTTCAATCTGCAACTTATTCAGTTGCTCTTCAAGGGGCGCTGGCGCGAAGCATTGGACGCGGTGCCGCTACGCTTTCTTATTCCTTTGGGCATGGGGCTGGCGGTGGCGATCTTCTCGATGGCACGCTTGATGCGCTATCTGCTCGAATACCAGACGGTCTACCTCTTCTCCTTTTTCTTTGGGCTGATTCTTGCGTCGATCATTGCGGTGGGGGCAGTCGTGCGTTGGCGCGCCGAAACCGCCATTGCCCTGCTGGTGGGCAGTGTGGTAGCCTACTTGATCATTGGCTTAGTACCGATGGACATGCCCAATGATCCGCTGACGCTCTTTTTAAGCAGCACCGTGGCAATTATGGCCATGATTCTGCCTGGCATCTCTGGCTCGTTCATTCTGCTGATTTTGGGCCAGTATGCCTACGTGCTCAACGCGGTCGCGGAGTTCGACATTATCACGATCATTCCGGTCATTCTGGGGGCGATGGTGGGGCTGTTGGGTTTTGCACGCATCCTGAGTTGGCTGCTCAAGCACTATCATGGCGTGACGGTCGCGGTACTCATTGGCTTTATGGTCGGTTCGTTGCGCAAGATCTGGCCGTGGAAAGAGGTGGTGGAGACGATGCTCGACCGCCACGGCGATATCGTACCCCTACGCGAGAACAACATTCTGCCCAATTTCGCGAGCGGTGAGTTTTGGCTCGCTTTTGTGATTGCGATCGTGGCCTTCTTTCTTTTGAGCTATATGGATCATTTGCAGACGAAGAAGAATCCGATTCTTAGTCGGTGGCTAGTGCATTAGTGGGTCTGCGCTTCGCGTTTGAGGGGCCTGCGGCCCCTTAGCCCCCCTGGGGGGGAGATTCTTTGGGGGCCGTGCCCCCAAGCCCCCGTCGGCATGCCCGCCACCGGGGAAGGTGAAGCTTCCCCATCCCCCCGCCGAAGGGCTTCGGCAGACCATCCCAGAGAAGCAAAGTTATGACGCAGCAGCCCCCCGAAGAGTCCATTCCTGGCCCGCTGGAGTTGTTGGAGGCGGCGCGCCGTAAATATACCCTAGCAATGGCGCGGGCGCGCTACGGACCGCCCGAATTGGCGTTGCTCAGCCTACACGGGTGTCTTGAGGATGCGTTGCGTTCGCATGGCATGCGTCTGGGTTTGGCAGCGGCTTTTGAGCCCTTTCCGCAACTGCTTGATGCGTTGGTGACGGCACCGCACATGCCGCTCAGCGTCGTTGAGGCCGAGGGGGTGCGGCGTATGCACCGTTTGCGCGCCTATGTGGCCCACGGCGAGCAGATGAACGTGGCCGCCTCGACCATCAGCGCCTACCATCAACTTGTGGCGCGCCTGCTGCCGCGTTACGGCGTGACGGTCGTTGCGCCAGAGCCAACGGTGGATGAGGAGGGCTTGGGGCAAGAAGCGGCAACGGCCACAACAACGCGCATGCGCCGCCCCGCGCCCGAAGAGGAGCGTGGCGAACGACGATCCACCGGGCGTCAGCGGCGTGAAACTGGCCCCCGTCGCGAGCGCACGGTCTACCCGGACGATCAACCAGCGCGCTATATGCTGCGCGGAAGTATGCCCAGCGCGGCGACGCGCGATCTTCCCTTGGCCCGCGAGATGCTGCGCGGCCAGCAGCGACGCGACATGGGCGCCCTGGATCGTGCCGAGCGCTTGGCCGAGTTTTGGGAGCGCTCACAGCGTTGGTTACTGCCAGCGATCGTCTTGCTCAGCCTCCTGCTGATTGGTGCCGTGATCTCCCTTAGTCTGAAGCAGATGCGTACGCCCGCAATGGTTCCCACCGCCAGCCTCCAAGGCACCCCCAACATCCCAGCACTGGTGGTACCCACGCCGCTGGTGGGCGATCCGGCAGAGTCGCTCAGCATCCCCACCGCACCAGAAGCGGCGACGACGCCAGAGCCAGGGTTAGCACCAACCGAAGAACTACCGGGCGGCTTGGCGGTGGGGCAGACTGCCTATGTTGTGCCGCAGATCTCACCCGGCCTGAACCTGCGCGAACGGCCTAGTGCGGCGTTCGACAGCCCCATTCTCGTCGCCCTCGGCCCAAGCACCGCCGTAGAAATCATTGGGGGGCCGGTGCAAGCCGAAGGACTGGAGTGGTGGCAAGTACGGGCGGGGGGCAGCGAGGGCTGGTGCGCTGGGCAATTTTTGGAATTGCGGCGCTAGTATCGCCTACCCTTGGTGTGACCAAAACCTGTAGGGCTGTGCCCTACGCCCCGCCGGGCGGTGGGAGGATGCGCGGGAACCAGGTTCCCTCGCGCACCCTTCCTACACCCTTTGGTCGCACCCATACCACGAGCGCACAATGGCGGCGGCTGCGCTGCCCCGTTGATCCGGCGGGGGTTCGGGCTTGCCCTGAGCCTAGTCGAAGGGGCATGGCCCCCGCAAAATTTCCCCTTCCGGCGGGGTTTAAGGGGCCGCAGGCCCCTTAAGTTAATGTGCATGGAACCTTGGTTCCCGCACCTGCCCCCGCCGCGTGCTATAATGGACGCTAAGAATTTCACCAGCAAAAAGCACTTCTATGGCGCCGGTCACAGTTCGCGATGTTCTACGCCTTGCCCTCCCGCCGGGCACAACGGTTGCGGCCGGATGGGTTGGCCAAGGGCGTCAGGTGAGTTGGGTGGCGACATTGCGCGCCACGCTGCCCGCCTTCGCTGAGTTGCGCGGCGGTGAGTTAGCCCTTCTGTCGGTTGAAGCCGCCCTCGCCCTTGATCCGCGCTTGACACTGCGCGTCCTCGTGCGCCGTCTCTCGCAAGCCCCCGTGCCCGTCGCTGGCATCGTGGTGCTTGGCCCGGTAGTAGCCGAGGATGTTGCCGCCTCCGAAGAGGCGCAACTGCCGCTGCTTCAATTGCCCGCCCAAACCGACCTCAAAGAGGTCGAGCGCGAAGTAACGCGCCTGATCAGCGACTATGAAGCCCAATTCGAGCGGCGCGGTGCCCAACTCTACGACCTGCTCACCCAAAAGTCGTTGGCGGGCCAGGGTGTGCCTGGGTTACTTGAAGTTCTTGCCGAGCGCACCGGCCAGAGTGTAGCTTGTTATGCCCTCAATGGCGAATTGCGCGCCCAACGCGGCAAAGGCTCGGCGCGTATTGCGCTTCAGGCGTTGCGCCCCAGTGATCGCGGCGAGACGGCACTGCTCAATCAGCAGATCTGGGTCGAACCGATTGGTCCGCGCAACTACCCCACCGGCTACTTGGCGCTCGCGGGTGCAACGCTCGAGGCATGGGATCGTGAGGCTGCCGAACGAGGCGCTGCGGCCCTCGCCCTCGAGTTGGCCAAAGAGCAGGCTGTGCAAGCCGCCGAAGAACGCCTACGCGGCGACTTCGTCTCCAACATCCTCAGCGGCGCATCCGGTGATCTGCCCGCCGCCCTGCAACGTGGCCAAGAGTTGGGCTACAATCTGAGTCTGCCCCACGTCGCACTGCTCTTCAACCTTGAGGACGCCACCCCCACCAATCTGACCCGGCTCAGCGGTGGCATCCAGAACGAACTCAACCGGCGCGGGATTGCTGCGCCGCTCTCGCGCCGTGAGAGTAGCGCCCTCGTGATGTTGCCCGTGGCACCAACCACGCGCCTGCGCGAATTGGTTGACCAACTGCGCGAGCGTATGCTTGCCGACCACAAGGGCCTTGTCTTGGCGATGGGCAACCAAGCGGCCAATCTTGGCGACTGGCGGCGCACGCTCGAAGAGGCCGAACAGGCGCTCATTCTGGGACGGCAGCTCTTTGGCACCGGACGGGTGCTCGCCTTCTCTGATCTCGGCGTCTACCGCTTGCTCGTGCGCCTCCGCGAAACCCCCGAACTCTGGACCTTCTACCGCGAGACGCTCTCGAAGTTGGCCGATTACGACACCCGCCAGCGCGCCGATCTGATCAAGACGCTCGACGCCTACTTCAACCACTTGGGCAACCTCCGCGCCACCTCCGAAGCGCTGCATGTCCATCGCAACACGCTGCTCTACCGCCTCGAGCGGATCAAAGAGATTAGCGGCATGGATCTCGACAATGCCGAAGAGCATTTCGCTCTCTGGCTGGCGCTGCGCGCCCACCGCATTCTCGCTACGCTGGAAGAGAACTGACCTTCGCCTAGAAGGAGGATGCGCGGGAACCAGGTTCCCGCGCATCCTTACCTACAACTTTCGATCACACCCAAACTAAAAAAACCTGTTAGTGCGAGCCAACGGCTCGGGCTAACAGGTTTTTTTAGTTTTTCTCAAAAACCGTAACTTTTTGCCCTTTTTTGCGGTATAAGAGTAGCCGCTTCTTGGTTGGGGAAATTTTCGGGGGCCATGCCCCCGCGCCCCCGCCGGAAGAGGGATTCTCCGGGCGCTTCGCCCCCGCACCCCCGCCGGAAGAGGGATTCTTCGGGGGCTTCGCCCCCGCACCCCCGCCGGAAGAGGGATTCTCCGGGCGCTTCGCCCCCGCGCCCCCGCCGGAAGAGGGATTCTTCGGGGGCTTCGCCCCCGCACCCCCGCCGGAAG
>RSAS01000248.1 GCA_003934145.1 Candidatus Viridilinea halotolerans
CTTTTGTTTCTCACAGGCCACTGGCCCGTGGGCCATTTCGTACTCAGGGTGACAAAGCAGCGGGGCAATCAATAAAACCCGCTTCCCTTAGAGGCTGTTTGAAAAGGGGGTCAATGTCGTTGTACACCGCGTGGCACACTCTTGGAACACCGGCTTTAGCCGGCTAAAGCCGGCACTCCGGAGCAATCCACCGACTTTTCAGACAGCCAGGGCGAAGCCCTTCCATCCCAACCCTGAAGTTTCAGAAACAGTATGCAACACGTTCTCATTATTGGTGCTGGCCTTGCTGGGTTGACCTGCGCCCGGGCGCTGTTGCGCGCTGGGCATCAGGTGACGCTGCTTGAGGCCAGTGATGACGTTGGCGGGCGCGTGCGCTCGGATCGTTTGCAGGGCTTTACGCTCGACCGCGGCTTTCAGGTGCTCTTTAGCGCCTATCCCGCTGCGCAGCGCCAGTTCGATTATCGGCAGCTAGATCTGTGCGCCTTTGATCCAGGGGCGTTGCTCTGTGCTGAGGGCCGTCGGTCGGTCTTGACCGATCCGCGCCGCGATCCGAGGTGGGGCGACGTGTTGGCGGCGATCTTTACACTGAGCCTGAGTCCGCTCGATAAGCTGCGGACGCTTCAGTTGGCGCATGCGCTGCAAGGCCAGAGTATAGAACAGGTGTTAGACGGGCCAGACATGACCACGCTGGCTTTTTTGCAGCAGCAGGGCTTTCGTGCGGCGGCGATTGAGCGCTTCTTTCGCCCTTTTTATGGTGGCATCTTTCTGGATCGTTCGTTGCAGACGAGCGCGAAGTGTTTTAGGTTTAATTTTAAGTTGTTGAGTGAAGGAAATACGGTGGTTCCAGCGCGGGGCATGGGGGCGCTGAGTCAGCAATTGGCGCGTGAGTTGCGAGCGGCAGGGCGCGTGCGTCTCAATACGCGAGTGGCTGCGCTGGCCACCGATGGCCCGCAGGTCTGTGGGGCGTTGCTGGTCGATGGGAGTCGCTTTCATGCTGATGCGGTGGTGGTGGCGACTGCCGCGCCGGAAGCGGCGCGCTTGGCAGTGCTGCCGATGCCGAGTGGCGCAGTGGGCACGGTGACGCTCTATTTCGCCGGGCCGCGCCGCGTGGTGCGCAGTAAGAAACTGCTGCTCAATGGGGCTGCCGATGCCTTGGTGAATAATGCGGTGCAACTGAGCAATATTGCGCCGAGCTATGCGCCGCCCGGTGAGCAGTTGCTTGCGGCGACGATTCTTGGGGTGCCGCCGCTGAGCGACGAGGAGCTCTTTGCGCGTACTTTGGCCGATCTGCGTCTGATGCTGGCCGGTGATCGCCGTGCGCAACGTGCCCTGGATGGTTACCGCCCACTGGCGCTCTATCGCATCCCCTACGCCCAATTTGCCCAGCCGCCGGGCATTCACCCCACGTTGCCGGATAATCGCAGCGAGCGCCCGGGGCTTTTTTTTGCTGGTGAGTTCACCGAAGCGAGCAGCATCAATGCGGCAATAATTTCGGGGGAGAAGTGTGCTGCGGCGATAATCGAAAGCCGGTAAGTTCGCGCAAAGCCGCCAAGCCGCAAAGGGTTGGCGTAGGTACGCCAACCCTTTGCGGCCTTGCGCCTTTGCGTCAAAAAACCCGTCTTATCTGAAAAGTATTGGGGCATGGCCCGCGCAGAATCGCGCTTGCGGCGGGGGTTTGGGGGCGCAGCCCATGCGCATGAACGTAAGCCTCTGGTGGGCCTTCCGGCGGGGGTTCGGGGGCATG
>RSAS01000487.1 GCA_003934145.1 Candidatus Viridilinea halotolerans
CGCTTTCTGATGCGCTCCGACTGACACCTGAAACCAGACACCTGAAACCTTGTCTCAGAAAAAAGAACTGTACGCAGCAGCCTCTTCCGGCGCAGGTAGTAAAATAGTGTAGAGACCTTTGTCATGATACCACACCGAGCGCCTGAGGCAGAGAAGGATACCCTTATGACGAATGGCGATCTTCGCATCGCGCTGTCGCAACTCCGCACATGGGCCGGCTGGTGGAGACGCTGGACATGCTGCTGCAGGAAAGAGGATAAACTTCGATGGTTTTTCTATTGGTCATGCTCCTGATCTTTATGGCTATACTGGTGTTCTTGCTCGGGCTGAGTGTCGGCGTTGCCTTCCTGCTCCACTGGCTGCTGCCAGCAGTCGGGTTGGAGATGGCGCTGCTGGTCGCGGTGATTGCGGTGGGACAGGCGATGCTGGTCTTCTGGCGCGTGCTCAATGCGCTGCCGCCGTCGCCCCTGCACGAGGATGAGCTAGATTCGCCGCCGCTCGTCATCCTTGAACGCGAAGTCGCCTTGCCGCGCCGGCACCGCAAGCGAACATAAGCATGTACACCGCGTCAGGAACACCTTCCCAATACGATGCTGACCTTCGCTCGTTCGGCTGTAACTATGCCGAGCGCCGCAGGTTGGCATCACGCCGACTTGCGGCGCTCGACTTTTTGTCATCCAATGTTCGATAACCATGGAGAGGAGGCAGTAGCATGGGTATGTTCGACAATCTGAAAGTGGAGGCGCCTCTCCCCGACCCTGAATACCAGGAGCGCACCTTCCAGACCAAGAGCCTGGAGTGTAGCCTGAGCGACTACACCATCACCGGCGAGGGCCGGCTGGTGCTACGCGAGGTGGAGTGGGAGGCGACGCCCGAGGAAGAGATGCCGTACTACGGCACGCCCGAGTGGGAGCGCGGCGGGATCGTGCGCCTCTTCGGCATGCTACGCGAGAAGTCGGCCCGCGATGTCATCCTGGACGACTTCCACGGCGACATCATCTTCTACGACACGGTGAATGCGCCGAACGGCGCCGTCTTCGCGATCAACTTTCAGGAGGGGACGACAGCAGTACTCGAAGCCGACGGCACAACCACGCCCATCAACCGCGTCATGGTGTACTACAAAGCCCGCTTCACCGACGGCCGGCTGCAGTGGATCCGGCGCATCACCGAGGCGGAGTCATACCACGAATTCAGCGGCGGGCGCTGGTGAGGGAGGACAGGATGCAGCGCATCAGGATCTTTCGCTACCTCGACGACCTGAACTGTTTCGTCGTCAGTGACGAATATCAGCGCATCGCCGATCAGCTTGGACTCACCGAGTGGAGCCCGGTGGTCTGGATCGGGCGGCTGTTCACGCTCGACAACGACTACGGCGAGCACTGGTTCGACAACTGGCACCTGCGCGAGCCGCTGGAGGCCGAAGCGACGCGGCGTGGCCTGACCGAGGGGGACCTCTTGATCATCGACCCAGAGCGCTTCCAGAACGGCAAGGACGGCCCTTGCCACACACCAGAGTTTCGCAAGCGCTTCTGGAGCGACGTGCTGCGCTCGCTGGATCTGAGCTTCGACCTGCTCGCCGACGAGGCGCGGGCCTTCAATCAGGAACGGCTCCGGTTTATGCCAGACGAGTATATCAGCGACCTGGAGGCGCGGATCGCCACGCTACGCGCAGAGCTGTGAGATAGGTTATTGCACAATACCGCAAAGCCACCTTGCTGTTCACGGAGCACTGTCATGCTGAGCGCAGCGAAGCATCTCTTTTGGTCACTACGAGAAACCCTTCGCTGCGCTCCTGAGAAACAAAAGCCTTTGTCATGCTGAGCGCAGCGAAGCATCTCTTTTGGTCACTACGAGAAACCCTTCGCTGCGCTCCTGAGAAACAAGGCTTGTTTTTCACAGGCCACTGGCCCGCGGGCCATTTCGTACTCAGGGTGACAGAAACCGCGTGACAGCGTTACTTTTGCGCTACTGCGTTACTGCGTATCAGGCACGATCGTGAGAAATTCCGCCACAGTAATGATCTCAATAGTACGAAATGATCGCAGCGGCAACAAATGCCTCCGGTCGCCCGTCACAAGGTAATTGGCCCCTGCTGCAACAGCACACTCCAGTACACGGTCATCGTCGGGATCTGCGGCAATAAACGTAATATTTTCTTTAATTTTAGTTATGCGAACAAAAGAAAGAATGTACGTCAATGTTTGTTCGACCTGAGAATCTGAAAAAACGAGCTTTGTACGCAGCTTATCACGTAGCTCTTGAAGTAAATCTTCGCTGGTGAAGCCTATGGCCAAACCATGTCGTACACGATCAAGGCACAAAGCTGGACGGCCACGCCAACCAATTGCCGAAAGGAGGACATTGGTATCAAATACAACGATTGGCAGCATCAGCGATCCTCATGAATCAAGTCATCCACAAACGCCTCGCGCGCATCATCGTCCAGTTCATCCCAGACAAAGCCGCGTTCGGCGGCACGCATGCGGAGTTGCTGTTCGGCGTAGACCATGTTTTCGTGGTGATGGGTGTGGGCTTCTTCGGCAAGGGTGAGCAGGACGAGATGCTTTTGGGTTGGTGGGAGTTGGCGAATCAGTTCCACAACTTGATCGTTGGTAAGGGTTATGGTTGGCATAGCTACCTCATTCATGATGAAAAGCATCCGTATGTTCTTGCTCAATCCCTACTCGTTGCATTGTATCACCGCATCGTTGCTCATAGCGGGCGTGCCTCTTGGAGAACCCGTTCGCGGATGGCTGGATGCAGTGCCCGTTCAGTGACCACATCAACCCGTCGTCCGAGCAATTGCTCCAGTTCGAGAATCAGCCCAGCCGGAAACCAGGCACTCGTTTCGGGGCCAGTCTCAATCAGCAGATCAAGATCGCTCTGTGCCGTCGCCTCGCCGCGCGCAACCGAACCAAAAACACGAATTCGGGTAACTCCGTGGCGTCGGGCGATGAGGGCAATCGCCTCGCGGTGGGCCTGCAGGATGTTCTGTGTGTCCATACGTCTCACCTCCAGTGTAAGTATAGCGTAATTGAAGGGAATTTCTATACTAGTGCCATTCAGGTGAGTGCCAAAGTCTCAACCTGGCGGACGCTGCTATTGCAATATCACCCTATATTCGCAGGGCTTGGTTCTCTAGCTATTTTCTTGATACTCGGTATGGTAGGATTTCGCTTTGGGTATCATGCAACCGAGGTTATTAGAGAACAATATCAGCAAACGAGAGGCTTTAAATTTCCAGTTCCTTTTGCTTTATCCACAGGACGATGGATTATTGGTATCGTTGCCTCTGGGGTTGTTATCGGCACATTTTTTTCTTTCTTGCAAGAAAAAAATGCCGGAGGAGCGATTGGTACGATCCTTTTCTGCATCTTTATACTACCTATATTGATACGATTTCTTGGATGGATCACAGGTTTTCTTATAACTGTTGCCGCTATGTCTCGCCTGCATAGCCCTACCCATCACTCCCCCGTCCACCTAAGATGACCATTGAGACAAGGATAAGGGCTAGTGCGATGGCAGCCGGGCCAAGATAGCAATAGCCTGCGAATTCATTGCTCAGTAGAAACAGGACGAAGAACGGCACGGCGAGGAGGGTCACCGCTACTACCAGCAGCACCAGAAGCATGCGCCAATCAAAGATACTCGCATCTACCTGGGTGAGGATCATGGCGCTGTGCTGTTGCGAACGCGAGATGATGTAGCTTGCGCCTAATGCGGCAAGCAGTACGATGCCAAAACTGAACCATGCCCATGCAGCGGGCATCCATGCAAAAGCGCCAAGCAGCCAGAGGGTAACCCAAAGGCTCAAACCGACGATGCCGGCGAGGGCAAATCCCATGTAGGCACCGCCCCACTGCGCGTAGCGCACCGCCCGGCGCACCTTGCGATCCAACGCGGCCCGCTGAGCGACATCCCGCTGCCCCGCCGCGATAATCGCTGGCCCGGTCAAACCAACGCCGACCCAGATACGCAGCGCTTGCAACGGTGTGGTTAAGGGTATCTTGCGTCCTTCTGGAACCAACAGCCAGAGACTGATGCCACCCACAAGGAGGATCAACGCCCAGAGCAGCACCATGCCGCGTAGCATGCGTTGCACTGCTGGATCACGCAGGGCAGTCCCAGCACGATCAGCCAGACGGGTATACCAAGTCACGGGATCGGCGGGGCGACTCCCTTGATAGACCACCGGTAGGCTCCAATCAAGAGCCGAGCCTGCAGCATGCATTGCAAGGCGGCCCGCCGCCACCGCTCCATCAAGGTGTTGCCCCCGCTGTAACTCGCTATAGAGTGTTTGGATAAAGATTGCTGCCGCGTCTTGTGCCACTTGCCCCTGCATCGCCACCACGGCTGGCACACCCTTGCGCACCAGCGCGAGGGCGATGCTCTCAATTGCGCGACGTGCGCCCACAACGCTGTCGCTGTCGGTAGCAGATTTTGACGTCTGTGGTGGCGTACTGCCTGAATAGCATGCTTGTAACAGAATCATCTGAAGTTGGGGCGCCAACGAGAGCAATGGCGCGAGTTCAAACGCGCTTACTCGTTGTTGCTGCCCATCCTCATGGGTAAATATGAGATCGTGGCGTTTGGCACCTGCACTGAGCGTCGCCTCCTGACCGTGGCAGAGCAGATGCAGCACCTGGGGGCTGTGCAGCCGCAGGCGTTCAGCCAGGGCGCTGAGCGTACCGACGCCTGCGTACCACGAGGCCGCTGCGACCGGCGGGGTCAGCGTTTGTTCAAGGGCCGCATAGGTGGGTGCGTAGTCAATAGGCTCACCATCCAGCGGATCGGCAAGCAGGGCTTGTACCGTAAGCGGCTGGCGCAGTTGGGGGGGGCGTTGCACACCCGCGCCGCGTACCTGACGCACAAGAGTGATTGTTGCATCCAAGAGCAGAAAGTCATCACGATCCCCCCCCTGCCAAGGCAGTGCGATCAACTCCCAAGGTACCAACAACACCTCCCGCGTCTCTTCCGTACACTCCAAGATAATCTGGAGCGGACAGCCCCGCCGTCGGGCACGGTCAACTGCCGTGATGATCCCTTGCCGGGCTGTGGCGGGCAACAGAGTGGCAACCCGCCGTCCGAGATTGAGGAGTGGCCCAGGATCCGGGACGACATCGAGTCCATTGAGGAGTGGCCCAGGATCCGGGACGACATCGAGTCCGTGGAAGCAGTGCAACTGGTCAAGATAATCTCTCTGCACCGCGATCATATCTGCCATCGTTAGGGTCTGTTGGCTACTCCGAAAGAGCCCGCCAAACATGGGTAGCCCCGGTGCGTTCAACATCACTTGAATACGCTGATGCTCAGTCACCGCCTGAAACTCAATGCGTAGCGTTTCGACTGATCTGGGTGGGGAGTGATGAGGGGGGAGGGGTTTCATGGTCACCATATGTGCTGACGAGATCGGGGCTGTAGCACTCCGAGTACGCCATGAGAGATCAAGCTTACGGTGTATCTGTGGTTCTCCAAAGCGCCCAACTTCGACTTCAACAGGGTAGCTACAGACAAGCGCAACGGGGATTGGGATGAGCGTTCATGGTTGGTTCCTTGGCACGCCGGACTCACGTAGAATCGGTAGACCCCACAGTCGTATGGTACCATCCCGCGATCCTGAGACAAGAGTTTGGCCATTGGGTGCAAAGGCAATGCTCCTAACCTCATCATGGTGTCCTTCCAATCTGTGCAGCAGCACCCTATTAGCAAGGTTCCAGAGGTATACAGTGCTGTCCTTTGATGCAGCGGCGATAGTTGCGCCATCAGGAGCAAAGGCGACGCTCGTAACCCAATCGGTATGTCCTTCTAGTGTACGTAGGTGTGAGCCATCGGCTACACGCCAGAGCCGAACGGTCTTATCCAACGAGGCAGAAGCAAGCATCATCCCGTCAGGCGCAAAGGCCACGCTACTGACATGATGACTATGCCCCTCGAGCGTTCGCAGATGCGATCCGTCAGCCACATGCCACAGCCGCACCGTTTTGTCTAGCGAAGCAGAGGCAAGCGTCGCACCATCGGGTGCGAAGGCCACATTCCAGACATAATCAGTGTGTCCTGTCAGAATGAATAGCAGCGTCCCATCAACTACCCGCCACAGTCGCACGGTGTTATCACTCGAGGCTGAGGCAAGGGTTGTACCATCGGGCGCGAAAGCTACACTAGTAACCTGATGGCCATGTCCCCTTAATGCGTGGATCAGCGAGCCATCGGCCACGCGCCAGAGCCGCACCGTGCCGTCACTCGATGCAGTAGCGATAGTCTTACCGTCAGGTGCTAAAGCAACGCTGTTAACCATATCGGTACGTATCACAAGCCGGTGCTGCAACCTTCCGTTGATGACTCGCCAGAGCCGCACCGTCTGGTCACTTGATGCAGAGACAAGCATCTGGTCATTTGCGGCAAAGGCCAAACTCGTGACCGAACCGATATACGCTGCTAGGGTTTGAATGTGCGATCCATCGTCAATGCGCCAGAGCCGCACGCTCTTGTCTTCTGATGCAGAGGCGAGTATCTTGCCATCGGGCGAAAAAGTAACGCTCTCGACCTGGGCAGTATGCTCTGCAAATGTATTTAGGTGTGACCCGTCAACCACGCGCCAGAGCCGCACGGATTTGTCTCTTGACGCAGAGGCGAGTGTCTGTCCATCGGGCGCAAAGGCGACGCTCATAATCCAATCGGTATGTCCTACCAGGGTGCGAAGGTGCGATCCATCGGCTACACGCCAGAGCCGCACCGTTTTATCTAGTGAAGCAGAGGCAAGCGTTGCGCCATCAGGCGCAAAGGCTACACTACTAATCTGATCGTTATGGCCTTCCAGGGTACGAAGCAGCGCTCCATCGGCTACACGCCAAAGCCGTACTGTCTTATCCAATGAAGCTGAGGCAAGAGTTGTGCTATCGGGAGCGAAATCTATACTCCAGACCTGATGATCATGGCCCCTCAAGATATGCAGTAGCGATCCATCATCCACACGCCATAAGCGCACAGATCGATCTGCTGAAGCTGAGGCGAGGGTTTGTCCATCGGGCGCAAAGGCCACATTCCTGACAACATTGGTATGCCCCTCTAGGGTACTCAGTAACGCTCCGTCAGGTAGACTCCACAAGCGCACGATGTTGTCATCCGATGTGGAGGCGAAGGATTGCCCGTCAGGCGCGAGGGCTATACGTTTGACAACACTGCCATCCCCTTCCAGTGTACGCAGTAGTAAGCCATCGGCCACGTTCCACAAACGCACAGTCTGGTCATCCGACGCAGAGACGAGGGTCTGACCATTGGGTGTGAAGGCTGTGCTGCCAACCGCAGCGGTATGTCCCGCTAATGTATGCAAAAGGGGATCTTCAGTCACGCGCCAGAGCCGCACAGTCTTGTCATTTGATGCTGAGGCAATAGTTTGACCATCAGGTGAGAAGGCTACACTAGAAACTGCATCAGTATGCCCTGCTAACGTGCGGAACAATGCTCCATCAGCCACATGCCAAAGATTTACCCGACGATCATTTGATGCAGCGGCGATAGTTGCGCCATCAGGAGCAAAGGCGACGCTCATAACCCAATCGGTATGTCCTTCTAATGTACGTAGGTGCGAGCCATCGGTTACACGCCAGAGCCGAACGGTCTTATCCAATGAGGCAGAAGCAAGCATCATCCCGTCAGGTGCAAAGGCCACGCTACTGACATGATGACTATGCCCCTCGAGCGTTCGCAGATGCGATCCGTCAGCCACATGCCACAGCCGCACCGTTTTGTCTAGTGAAGCAGAGGCAAGCGTCGCACCATCGGGTGCGAAGGCCACACTCCAGATCGGCTCACTATGACCAGTTAGGTTGAGTAGTAACGTCCCGTCCGTTACGCGCCAGAGCCGCACGGTATGGTCGCTCGACGCAGAGGCGATGGTTGTACCATCGGGCGCGAAAGCTACGCTTCTAACAACATCGTCATGCCCCTCTAGCGTGTGTAGTAGTGATCCATCAGTGACTTGCCACAGCCGTACTGTAGTGTCACTCAATGCGGCGGCGAGGGTCGTACCGTTGGGTGCGAAGGCCACACTTGTTACCGACGCATTGGTTGCAATGTGGCGCTTCTCCTGTAAGGTTGTAGCGTCGTACAGAAATATTCCCATGGGCGAAGCAATGGCCAAGAGGGTGCCATTGAGCGACCAAACAATACTCTTTGCCATTCCATTACCAAAATGCGCCAGTTGGATTACTTCAGATGCGTTTTCAGCATTGATAATGATCATGTCAGGGGTTGGTACAGGTTGCATTGTTGGTTCGGCGGAAACTGATTCGGATTCGCTTCCGCTTCCGCCATTCCACCAAATCGCAAATACGACTAGACAGAATATGAGCAAGACTACTCCGCGAATGCACCCTTTAGGTTTAGGTTGGGGATGGGGCTGGCTTACTTCAGATTGCCTTATACGCGATGTCTCTGGC
>RSAS01000914.1 GCA_003934145.1 Candidatus Viridilinea halotolerans
GACTAAAGTCGGCACTACCTAGAGCGTAGACGGTAAAGTAGCGATGAACCATGTCAATGGAGCAAAAGTAACGCTGTCTGGGAGCGCGGGCGTCCCGCCCGCACTCCCAGAGTGATGCTCTCCCACAGCGTGACTTTTGCGCTATTGCCATTTTTTGTTCCATTTTTGCGGCGAAACCGCAAAAATGGAACAAAAAACAGAGTGGGGGGCGATGAAATACCACATTCTTACCCTTGGCTGTCCCAAAAATACGGTTGATAGCGAGGGCATGGACGGGCTGCTGAGCGCCGCTGGCCACACGGCGGTTGCGGCGCTGGGCGACGCCGATCTGATTATTGTGAATACCTGTAGCTTCATCGCCGCCGCGCGCGATGAGACGCTGCAAACCCTCCAGCAGATCGCTGCCGCTAAACGCCCCGGCCAGCGCCTCATCGCTGCGGGTTGCATGGCTCAGTCCCACCACGCTGCCGTCGCTGCCATTCCCGGCGTGGATCAGACCCTCTCTACGCGTGAGTGGATGCGTGTCGTGGAGTTGGTGGATGCAAACCCCAAGCAGCCGCAACTAGCTACGTATATTCCCCTTACGCTCACCGCCTCCCCGCCTCCCACCTTCTCACCTCCCGCCTCCCCGCCTCCCGTTGGCTACGCCGACTGGCGCACCACGCCGATCCGCCGCTTGCGCAATGGCCCCTCGGCCTACCTCAAGATCTCCGATGGCTGCAACCTCCACTGTGCCTTCTGCACCATCCCCAGCTTCAAGGGTACGATGGCTTCGAAGCCTATGGCGGCCATCCTCAACGAAGCCCAAGAGCTGGTCGCCCATGGCGTCCGCGAGATCGTCCTTGTTGCGCAGCATCTCACCGACTACGGGTGTGATCGCCAAGAGACCGACGGCCTCGCTCGGCTCCTCGAAGCGCTCTGCCACATCTTGCCCACCACCACTTGGCTGCGCCTCATGTACGCCTACCCCCACGGCATCAACGAGCGGCTGATCGCTGTGATGGCCCAGTATCCGCAGATCGTCAAATACCTCGATCTGCCGCTGCAACACGCCCATCCCGACACCCTGCGCCGTATGCGGCGTCCCCCCGACAGCGAGCGTACCCAACGCATTCTCAGCGAACTGCGCATCGCCATGCCCGACATTGCCCTTCGCTCTACCTTTATTGTTGGCTTCCCTGGCGAAACTACCGCTGAATTCAAAAGTCTTCTTGCTTTTCTCGAAGCCATTCAATTCGACCGTGTCGGGGCTTTTCGCTACTCGCAAGAACCCGGCACCCCTGCTGCCAGCCTGCCCCACCAAGTTCGTCCCCAGGTGATCGAACGGCGCTGGCACGAACTTATGCAACTCCAGCGCGACATCTCGCGTCAGCGCAACGCCCGCTGGCTACAGCGCCAACTCCCCGTCCTGATCGAAGGTCAAGGCAGCACCAACGATGGTCAAGCCCTCAGCCTTGGCCGCTCCTTCCGCGACGCCCCCGAAGTGGACGGCCAGGTCTTTGTCTGGGGCGAGCATCCTGTCGGTAGCCTCGTCAATGTGTGTGTCACCCACACCAGCGACTATGATCTCTGGGGGCAGCCCGGCTAGGGCTACCCCTGTTGTTGGGGGCGACACCCCACGTCCACAGATTTTGGTCGCACCCAGGAACTTGGTTCCCTCGCGCACCCCTGCTATTTCCTCCTAAGACAAGGTTCGTAGGAACTTTACAGTTTAGCGCCATGCATCGCTTTCTGATGCG
>RSAS01000227.1 GCA_003934145.1 Candidatus Viridilinea halotolerans
GGGAAGGGGGGCGGGCAGAGAATTTGTACGCTATTCCACTTTCGTTTCATTGGAACGGCACAGCCGCGTGATGCCGTCCCCCCTCTCGCAAAGGGATGCGTGAGGCGAAGAGGCGATAGCCTCGCGTCCTCGTGTGCGCACGTCCGCGCATCCCCACAAACGGTCAAGCTGAATTGAACCATCCCTAATCAACGAAACACCATGCACTACGAGATAGACATCCTCCTTACCGATCTACGCCATACCATCGCCGATCTAGGCAAAGACGGCGGCCTGATCACGCCGGCGGTTTACGACACGGCCCAAGTATTGCGCTGGGCACCGCCAGTCGAGGGCATCTGGCCAGCGCTTGACTGGTTACATGCCGAACAGCATGCTGATGGGGGCTGGGGCGATCCGGCCACGCCGCGCACGCGCGATCTGCCTACGTTAGCCGCAGTCCTTGCCATTCACACCCACTGCTCGCGTCGGCACTCGCAGGAAGCGGTGCGACGCGGTGTTGCCTTTCTCGCACGTCAGGCGTGTTATTGGGAAGGTGATCTCGCCAACGATCTTACGATTGGCATAGAGATGCTTTTACCTCGCCTTCTTGAACAGGCGGTTGAACAGGGTTTAGCCATTGATGCTGCTCCCTACCAGCATCTGTTTGCGCTCGGCAAGCGGCGGCTTGAATTGATCCAGAAACTACGCCCTGGGCGTGGCACGACGGCGCTCCATTCATGGGAAGCCTGGGGTAGCCACGCTAGTGCGGAATTGATCGACAACGATGGCAGTGTGGGCAGCAACTTAGCCGCAACGGCTTGCTGGCTGCATTGTGCGGGTGAGCATGGTGCCTCGGCTGAGTCCCGCACTGCTGCGCAGGACTATATCCGGCGTGCCAGTTTGGCTACGGGGTTGGGGATACCGGGAGTTGTACCTTCCTGCTGGCCCTTTAATCGTTTCGAGCAAGTCTTCTCACTGCACACGCTCTATTTGGGCAATTTATTAACCCTACCGCAACTAGCCACCAGCCTAGCCCCGCAGCTTGATGCGCTTGAGCATGCCTTTACGCCACATGGTATTGGCTATAACGACTGCTTTACCCCCGATGGCGATGATACCGCTGCATCCATTGCCGTACTGCACAGGATGGGACGGCGCGTGGATTACACGGCTCTGCAACACTTCGCTGCCAGCGATCACTTCTGCGCTTGGCCCTACGAACTCCAGCCATCGGTCTCGGTGACGGCACATGCCATTGATACTTTGCGCCTGATCGGTAAGGATCCAACGCCCTATGTGGGTTTTCTGCTTAAGCACCAGCTTGCCGATGGACGTTGGCCGGGTGATAAGTGGAATCGCTCATGGCTCTATACCACATGGCGGGTTATTGCCGCCTTGGCTCGTGATTATCCAGAAAAGCTGCGCCAAACAGCATACACCATCTTGGCCTATCAACACCGTGATGGTGGTTGGGGGATTGGAGGATCAAGTAGTGAGGAGACAGCGTATGCCCTATTGGCACTAAGGAGCCTGTCTCGTAATGCTATTCGGTATGATGGTATGCAGGAGAGCATTGAGCGTGCCGACCGTTGGATGATCCAGAACTATCGCCCGTTGACGCATGAAACGATGGCTTGTTGGCTGTCCAAAGAGGTCTATCGCCCGCGACGGATCGCCCACGTTGTTGAGTTGACCGCACTGTTGAGCAAGCATCCGGAGCTTACCGAAGGGCGGGAGGATCCAGATTGAATTCCTACACACCACCAAGCTTAGAGACATTCTTGCAGGCTCCTCATGAGCAGGTGGCAGCGGTGGCCCCAACAACGCTGATCTATGCTCCGGGAGGAACAAGGCGTAACGCGGTTTTGGCCGGCATTGAACCAACAAGTGATGCCTATGCCAGTTGGTCGCACCAACAGATGCTGCATGGTCTGCAAGTCATCTTTGCGCATGGCGTGCGCCACTGTTTCGCTGTGATCCTCCGCCCGGCCCAGGTGGCCGAGCGGGGGCGTTATCGTGAGCGCCTGTTTAGTTGGCTTGCCGAAGAGTTGGTCGGTGAGCGGGCAATGAAGATGTATGCAGCGTCTGATTGGCGGGTACGGATGGTGGGGGCTGTAGAGATTCCCGCATTGGCCGCCGCCGCGGCCCAACTCCACCAAATCAACGCTTCGCCATCCGCACCGACCCTCTGGTACTATCTTACGACGACCCCCGATGCGCAGTTTCAGGCACTGCAACAAGCCTTGAGAGCCCCTGGAGTAACCAGTAGGGATATGGCTGTGGCACAGCTCTATGGCGAAACCATTCCGCCAGCAACGATGCTCATCAGCTTTGGAAAACCCCTGGTCAGTGACGATATTGTGCCGCCGTTGTTGAGTGGCGAACTACAGTGTTACTGGACGCAACAGCCTGGTTTCACATTGGATGCACCTACGTTGCGGCGCATAATCTTCGATTATGCGTTTATACGTAATACCTGGCGTAGCGATAAGAGTACACGCTACCAGCATGTTCTTGCCCAACGCTCCCTCTGGCAACGCGAACCAGCCTATGTGCTAGGGCTCGGTACACGCCTAGAGGGAGACTTCTGGTATCCTCAAGAGAGTGTCGAATGATGCTGCAGCGCCCCACTTGAGGAGCGGCGCTCCTAGCGTACGCTCTTGCAAGAAGCCCTGCTGCTCACCCATTGGTAAGGAGCGCACCGTGCCCATCACGCAACGCAATGTCACACTGTTGATGCTTGTCATCTTTAACACTGGCATTTTGGGAGTCACAGGGATTTTTTGGATGACTAACGCACGCACCCTTCTCCCTATTGCTGTCGTCGGATCATTTTTGCTCATTGCGTTGCTCTTTGCTTATTGGCACGGGTGGGAACCTGCTCGCTTTTTGGCCTCGGCATTTTTGGCCATCGTTATTGCCGGCACTATTAACGACCCGTTGCTGACTTTTTCTGTTGGGACAACCCCGTTGCTCGCGGTAAGCGCTGCGGCACTCATTGCTACTCCCTTGTGGGCGGTGGGGTCAACTCTGATTGTCGCTATGGCACTGCTGGTGCGTATGGCTGCACCGGATGCCGATTTTTTCGTAGCCGATTTTGTGATCTATCTGCTCAACAGTAGTGCCATTGTTTTGACTCGCGTGGTGGCCGAGACCGCCACGCAGCATGCGGAGGCTCAAGCTACCGCTGCCGAGCATGCGCGGGCGCAGAGTGAGATCCAAGCCGCCGAATTGGCCCAGCGCAGCGCGGAGCTGCAAACGCAGAATGAGCAACAGGCGCAACTGTTAGACCTCGTTGCCACCCTCGAAACTCCAGCGGTAGATATGGCCGATGGGGTTTTGTTGGCTCCCATCGTCGGCCACCTTGATACCCGCCGTGCCAGTCAACTCACTGCGCGCCTGCTGCAAGATGTCAGCGAACGACGCACACGCTTGGTCATCCTCGACATCGCCGGTGTGAACAACGTAGATACCGCTGTCGCCCAAGCCATCCTTCACACTGTCCAAGCGGTGCATCTGTTGGGTTGCGACGTCATTGTTACCGGCATCTCGGCGGCGGTTGCTACCACCATGACCCACTTGGGTATCGATTTGAGTGGCATTACCACCGCACGTACCCCCCAAGAGGCATTAGGGCAGGAAATAGGAAGCAGGAAGTAGGAAGCAGGAAAGGTTTGGAGGGGCTTGCGGCGGGGGAGCGGGGGCACGCGGCCCATGCGCATGAACGTAAGCCTCTGGCGGGCCTGTCGGCGGGGTTCGGGGGAACCCCCGCCGACGGGGGGCGGGGGCTGCCGCTTTACAACCTGTGGGGCTACGCCCCAAACCCCGTTTGTTGTTCCGTTTTGGCGACGAAGCTGCCAAAACGGAACAACAAGAGTTCTTTTGGGGGAGGCTTCGCCTCCCCCAAACCCCCGCCACGGGCTTAACTTCACACGTATAGGCGTAATAAGCCCCAACACAGTGGATACCTGTGGTAAAAGGAACCACCTATGCCCATCACTCAACGCAATGTCGCCCTGCTTATGCTCAGTGTGCTGACCGCAGGTACGCTCATCTTGGCCCTGCCTACCTTTGATCGCCCGGCCTTCTTTGCCTTGAACATGGCCACCACCGTTGTCTATTGTGGTCTGCTCTTTGCCTATTGGCGTGGGTGGGAACCGGCACGCTATATTGCTGCTAGTCTTGTTGTTGTCTTGATGCTGAATGTACTTGTGAGTGATAGCGCGCCTATAAATGTTGGTTTAATTTCAATCCTTACTATCGTCTTAGCCCTTGTCATGATGTCAACGCTTTGGGCTTTTTTTATTGCAATCGTGATTCTTTTTCTGCTGATCTATCGGTCTACCGCAATCGCTGCTGATCTTGTTTTGACCGACATTGGTCTCTTTGTGATCATCGCGGTCGGTATCTTTTTGATTCGTCTCATGGCCGAAACGGCCCGGCGGCAAGCGGAGGCCCAGGCGCTCCATGCCGAACAAGCGCGGGCGCAGAGTGAAACCCAAGCGCTTGAATTGAGCCAGCGCAGCGAGGAGCTGCGCACCCAGAATGAAGAGCAGGCGCGCCTCTTGGCTCTCGTCGCCACCCTCGAAACGCCGGCGGTGCAGATGGCCGATGGCGTCCTTTTGGCCCCCGTAGTCGGTCAACTCGATAGCCGCCGCGCCAGCCAACTCACCTCACGTCTGCTGCGCGAGGTAAGCGCCCGCCGCGCTCGCCTCGTCATCTTCGACATCGCTGGCGTCAGTATGGTAGACACCGGCGTCGCCCAGGCCATTCTTCACGCCGTGCAAGCCGTGCGGCTGCTCGGCTGCGATGTCACCATCACCGGCATCTCCGCCTCTGTTGCTACCACCATGACTCACTTGGGCATCAATTTGAGCGGCGTCAAGACGGCGCGCACCCCGCAGGATGCTCTGGCCGAAGCGACTAAAACGGCTCCGGCGGCCTGATATGCCAGAGCATGGGGCCGATCCAGAGCCACGCCGTGTTGGCGAGGCTCAGGCTTGCCATAGCCACCACCGCTAGGCGTGCCCAGCGGCCATGCTGCCAAAGCTCGGCGACGGCGAGCGCCGCGCCTACTGCAACCACCCAGGCAATAGACATAAGCCAGCGCGGACTATTGGAGACGCCTGAGACAAAGGGAAAAAGGGCGAAGCAGAGCGCCGCCACGAGGCTGCTCGCCATGAACAAGAACAACGCCCGTTGTGGCCCTAAGCCCGTTTCGCTACGCCCGCGCCGTCCGAGTAGGTAGAGGCCAAAGGGCATCAGCAGCAGCGGAAAGAGACCATAGTGGGTAATAAATCCTGCCCGCCACATGGTATTCCAGATTGCCATACGACTCACCGGCTCACGGTTGCTCACCGCCGTGAGTCCCCCCTCGCGGGCGGCGCTGAACTGTTCAAGGAAGAGCGGCGCATAGGCGCTGTAGAAGAAGAGCGCCACAAAGCTGCCCGCCGCCAAGCCCGCCAAACTCAGCGGCCCCCGCACCCGCCGCGCCCATGCGGCACCACGCCAACTGGCCACCCAGACCGCGCAGGCGAGCACGAGCCCGAGCAGTGTTGTGTTGAGCAGAAAACCAAAGTGGCCCAAAAAGACGAGACAGAGCAACACCGCTACGCCAAGCGTCCACCGCCGCCGCTGCGTCGCGTCTTCGCCCTGCCAAGCATGAAAAGCCGTGAGTGCGCCCGCCAGCAGCAGGAGATGCAAAAACTGAGTGAAAATGTGGGTGCTAAATGACCACCAGGTGGTCATAAAGGTGGCCGCTGTAAAGAGATAGATGCCACTGGCGAAAAGTGCCACGCGCTGGCCCAGCGCCCGCACGGCAATCAGGTAGATCACCACCGCGCTGCATGCATCCACGAGGGCTGCGCCAAGCTGCAAGATGGTGGGTAGCTGCAAGCCCAACAGGCTAAAGGGCGCGACAAGAAGGTAAGGGCCAGGTGGATACGGAAAGGGCACACCGCGATTCAGCGAGCGCAAATAGATCAAGCCCGCAAGGGTTTCAGTGAAGCGGTTGTAGTGAAAATCAATGTCGCCGGGCATACTTTCGGGGTAGAGGCGTCCGCCGTAGCGCAGCGCAAAACTGACCACGACGATGAAGGTCAGCCATGCCAGCGTGGGCGCAGCGAGCGGCACACCCACGCGGCGCATCAGGCGCGGCAGTGTCCAGCGCACCACGATCGCCAGCGGGTAGGCCAAGGCGCATGCCACCAGGGCCGCTTGGCCGCCAAAGGCCCAACGCGGCGGGTTGATCAGCGCGGCCAAGAGCGTCAAGCCCACCAGAATGAACAGTGCGATGGCGGCGGGGTGGCCTAAGAGTCTGTCTGAAAAGTCGGTCGCTACGCGGTGGAGTGCCGGCTTTAGCCGGCTAAAGCCGGCACTCCACCGCGCACCACGTAGCATGGAATGGCACTGACGCCCTTTTCCGACAGCCTCTAAGCCTATCCCAAAGGCATGGCGCAGCGCTAACCAGGCGCAGAGCGCCGCCAGCAACCAACTTCCCACCGCCGACCACGACGGCGTTGCACCGAGGGCGGCTGGGGCGTAGAGCGTCACACCACCCAGTGGCACCCCCAGCAGGCGCGGATCATCGGGCGGCACAAAGATCGCACTGCGCAGACGCAAGTGCAGCGAACCATCTTCAAGCAGCGCGGGCGGCACCAAAAAGGTCACCCGTCGCGCCTCCATCTGCACCGGCACCTCAACCAAAAAATGCTCATGTACCCAGAGCGTAAACGTCGCTGGCCCCATCGCCATCACGCTAGGCGACGAGGAGAGCATTGCGAGTTGCACGATCAGGTTACGCCGGCCAACTCCCGGTAGCAGCACATGCGACTCACGGGTTGTCCAACGAAATGAACCACCGTAATGCTCACTAAAGTCAGGGTCATTAAAATCACGCAGGTAGGGACGATCCCGTCCATAGCCCTCACTCAGTCCCACATCAATGGCATAACGCAGGGGTAACTGCGGTGCCATCAAAGAAACCAGCAACAATAGGGCTAAAGCCAGCCACAGGGCTGGATGGCGTAGTGCAGCCCATTCGTTACGCAGGGCTGCTGGTAGGATGTGCGTCTGTTTCATGAGAAGAAGAGCTACCACACTCGATAGATGCGCACCTCATCGGCGCTAAAGACCACCTCGCCCAACGTGGCAAACTTGGCCAAAGCCTCCGCCGGGTAGCGGTAGCGCTCGAGTTCCCCCACGTAAACATAGGCCACGTTGTAGCGTTGCAATAGCTCGCGGGCGCGTTCTACATCCAGCGTGCGGTAGATTGTATCGGCGGCGGCGCAACGCGGCCCCAACTCGGCCAAGGCCTCGGGATCGCCGCCGCGCCACTGGCGCTGGTGGCCATCCCAACCCAACAGCGTCGGTAGGCCCGTCGCCGCCGCGACGCCGCCAAAGCCTTCGCCATTGTACGAACCCCCGCAACGCGGCGCTTCCAGCCCAGCCGCAACCGCAGCGCCATTATCCACCGCCGCCGCCTCCAGCACCACACTCCCTGGCGGGGCCATGCGCCGCAGCCATGCCACCGCATCCATGCCGGATGCATGCGTTTCACGCGGCGTGTGCCCCTGCAACCCCACCCATGGGCCGCGCCCCAATTCGCCCAAGGCGAGCCACGGGTAGACCAACGCCCCCGCCAGCAGCACCAAGCTCAACGCACTGGCCCCCCACGCCAACCCACGCCCCCAACGCCCCCGCGCATAACGCAGCATCCACCAGAGCGCAAACGGCGCAAGCATGCCCCACAGCAACCAGACCTGATAGTAGAATTTGAAGATCGTATTCATCCGCGTGCCAAAAACATCGCGAATGAAGATCACCTCTGTCCCAAAGATGATCGCGCAACCCAACGCCACCACCAAAAGCGCAAAGCTTGCAGCGGGGCGTTGCGCAAGCGTCAAAGCTCGCCAAAACGCCAAAACACCCAAGCCGCCCAGCGCCAAGAGCGGAAACCCCACCAGCCAGCCGAGGCCCAAGAGAACCAAGGGTAGCCAGAAGAGGGCCAGTGGGGGGTGATGGTGATGGGGATGCCCTGGATGGCCCTCACCCCCCGGCCCCCGCTCCCACAACGTGGGAGCGGGGGAGTCGGCATCAAGCTTCTTGGCATCCGCCAACGGGGTTACGGGGGAACTGGGATGGCCCTCACCCCCCGTCATCCTCTCCCACGTAGTGGGAGCGGGGGCGATGGCATCAAGCTTCCTGGCATCCGCCAACGGGGCCATGGGGGCCGACGGATGGCCCTCACCCCCCTTCCCCCTCTCCCACGTAGTGGGCGAGGGGGAGTCGGCTACGGGTTCCCCCAGCGGGGGCACGGGGGCCGACGGATGGCCCTCACCCCCCTTCCCCCTCTCCCACGTAGTGGGCGAGGGGGAGTCGGCTACGGGTTCCCCCAGCGGGGGCACGGGGGCCGACGGATGGCCCTCACCCCCCTTCCCCCTCTCCCACGTAGTGGGCGAG
>RSAS01000162.1 GCA_003934145.1 Candidatus Viridilinea halotolerans
CTCGCGCCCTCGCGTCCTCGCGCCCTCGCGCCCTCGCGCCCTCGCGTCCTCGCGTCCTCGCGCCCTTGCCTCACCCCCCAAACGCTCCCGCCTGCTGGCGCAAGCCAAGCAACCAAGCGCTCCCACGCATGGCCCGACGGCCAGCAGGTTGCACTTCAAGCAATTCGAGCGCCCCCGACCCGGTGGCCACGAGCGGCCCCCCACTGGTGCCGCACCCAACGAGGTTGCCTGGGGTTTCTGCGCCATGCCATGTGGCCACCACCGCTGCGCTGATGACGCGCAGATGCTGCCCATTCCAGGTGGTCGTCGTGCCGGGCCAGGGATCATAGGCGCGCACCATGCGCTCCAACACCAGCGCCGGTAGCGTCCACTCCAGCCTGCCATCTTCCTTCTTCAACATGCGTGTCACGGAAGCCTGGCTGTGATCTTGCGCCTGCGGCACCACCTCACCTGCCGCATAGCGCGGCAGAACGTCGGCCAGCATGCGGGCACCCAACTGGAAGAGTTCAGCGGTGAGCGGGCCGGCGCGGGCAGCAGGGGGCAGCGGTACCACCACTTGGGCCAGAATCGGGCCACTATCCATGCCCGCATCAAGACGCATAATTGAAACTCCCGTTTCATGATCACCCGCCAAGATCGCTCCGTTTACCGGCGTGGGGCCGCGGTGCAACGGCAGCAGCGAAGGGTGGATGTTGAGGTAGCCCAAGGGCGGGATCGCCAATACATTTTTACGCAGAATCGCCCCATACGCAGCCACAACCCCCACCTCGGGCGCTAGGGCCGCAAGGTGGGCGACCACTTCAGGATCACGGAGCGTGACTGGCTGCAACACCGGCAAACCAAGCGCCACTGCAGCCTGCTTCACCGGCGGCGCCGTTAGCCGCCGCTCGCGCCCCGCCGGCCGATCCGGCTGAGTCACCACCGCCACCACCTCATGCCCCGCCGCCACAAGGGCTTCGAGCGGATGCACCGCAAACGCCGGACTGCCAAGAAAGATGAGCCGCATAGGTACCCCCCAGTAAAGGGTGCGTGAAGGAACTTGGTTTCTCACGCACCCTTACAATATATATACCATAACCCCAATCTTAATCATGTTACAACCGTATTGCACGCCACCGCCCATTGCATCCTACTATCCTAGCATAGTATAATTCCTACAGCCTGAGCGTGTACCTTGCTCCTGTGGTCACGTCAAAGTCGTTGAGGCTGCGCCCCAAACCCTCTTTTTTCTTTCGTTTTGGCGGCTTCGCCGCCAAAACGAAAGAAAGAAAGTTCTTCGGGGGAGGCGAAGCCTCCCCCGAACCCCCACCGAGGTGACCTTGACGTAGCCCTAACCTTGCTCCTTGTTCTCTGTTCTCTGTTCTTCTGTTCTCTGTTCCTCACATATGCTAGCACTCATCTTCGACGACCAACTACGCCTCACCGCCGACTATCCAGCGCCGCCGTTGCGCCCCGGTGAGGCGCTGATCAGGCCGCACCTCGCGGGGATCTGTAATACCGATATTGAGTTGACGCGGGGCTATATGGGCTTTCGTGGCGTTTTGGGCCACGAATTTGTGGGTACAGTCGTCGCGTGTGACGATGAAACGTGGGTGGGCGAACGGGTGGTTGGTGAGATCAATGCTGCCTGTTTGACCTGCCCGACCTGTCTGCGCGGCGATTATACCCATTGCCCGCAGCGTACTACGCTCGGCATTGCTCAGCGCGATGGCGTCATGGCTGAGCTCTTTAGTCTGCCCGTCAGTTGTTTGCTGCGTGTGCCGCCGGGCGTCAGCGATGAAGCGGCGGTCTTTACCGAGCCGCTGGCCGCCGCCCTGGCGATTCTCGACTTGCACCATCTGCGCCCCACCGAACGGGTAGCAGTCGTCGGCGATGGCAAGTTGGGTGCGATGATTGTGCAGACCTTGCGCCTCACCGGCTGCGATCTGACCCTTGTGGGACGCCATCCGGAACGCTGGGAACTCTTCCAGCGTCAAGGAGTGCGCTGCATGCTTGGCAGCGATGCACCGCCCGCTCAATTCGATTTCGTCGTGGATTGCACCGGTCAAGCCGCTGGTCTAGCGACCGCCCGTGCCCTCGTGCGCCCGCGTGGGCGTTTGCTGCTCAAGAGTACCTTCCACGGCCCCTCCCAACTCGATCTTACGCCCTTAGTGATCGATGAAGTTTTGCTGCTAGGTTCGCGTTGCGGCCCGTTTGCGCCAGCGCTGCGCCTGCTTGAGCGCGGCCTGATTGAAACTGCACCGCTCATTCATGCGCGCTACCCGCTGGCCGAGGCCGCCACGGCCTTTGCGGCAGCCCACGGCGCACTAAAGGTGCTCTTGGAGATTGCTGCGTAAGGAGTCTCTTGTCGCTCAGCCATGCCAGTCAGATACCTGAGCCGGCGTCGGATGTGGCACCCCGCATTCTGGTGGCCGATGATGATGCCGGTTTTTGTCGGCTCATCTCGCTATTGCTGCATCAGGCGGGGTACCATGTCATCGTGGTTAATGACGGCCACGACCTCATCCACACGGCACAAGATCAGCGTCCCGACCTGCTCTTGATCGATCTGGTGATGCCCAATCTTGATGGCTACGAGGCGCTGCGTCAACTGCGCAATGATAGCCGCACATCCCACCTGCCGATTATTATTCTGAGTGCGCGTACCGCTGCTTCCGATCTGGTGCATGGCTTTGAGACGGGCGCGGACGACTATATCACCAAGCCGGTGATGGGCGATGAATTGGTGGCGCGCATCCGTGGCCAGTTGCGCCGCGCCAACCGCCGCCCGGTTCATAGCCCCCTGACAGGGTTGCCGGGCAATGCGTTGCTGCTTGAAGAAATTCGCTACCGTATTCAGCGCAACCAGAGCTTCGC
The DNA here is from genome assembly GCA_003934145.1 of Candidatus Viridilinea halotolerans. Taxonomy (GTDB): domain Bacteria; phylum Chloroflexota; class Chloroflexia; order Chloroflexales; family Chloroflexaceae; genus Viridilinea; species Viridilinea halotolerans. Next base: position 2,857 of record RSAS01000162.1, read on the forward strand.
ATTGCTCCATCTCGATCTTACGAACTTTAAGGCGTTTAATGATACCTATGGTTTTGCGCGCGGTGATCGTGCCATTCATCTACTTGCCGATCTACTACGTAAATTTGTTGTTATTGAAGATCGAGCTTTTTTAGGGCATATTGGTGGTGATGACTTTGCTCTGCTATGCGCTTCTGAACGTGCTAGTGATTTATCTTATCTGATTATTAATCAATTCATCGCATCCGTGCCCAATCTTTACGATGAAGCCGATCGCATGCGTGGCTACATCGAGGGGCTCGATCGCGATGGCGTGCTGCGGCGCTTTACCCTGATGGATCTCGTTATTGGTGGGGCCATCCAGACGCCAGGCCGTTTCAGCGCTCCCGAGGCAATCAGTCAGTGCGTCGCCGTGATGAAGCAGTTTGCCAAACAACAGCTCACCAGCGCCTTTGTGATCAGCCTCGCCGATGATGTGCCCCCGCTGAGTGGGCCGTAGCGGAGAGGCGAAGAGTTGGAGCGGCGGCGCGCCCTCGCGCCCGCGCGTCGTCGCGTCGTCGCATCGTCGCGTCCTCGCATCATCCATATTGATCTCTCCCCACAATCGCGTACAATAGAGCGTAGTTCAGGCGGTGTTGGCCTGCCGTGCCAAGGAGCCCGCAGAAATTATGAATACGCTGTCACTATTGGTACTGCTCGCTGGGTTGGTGGCGGTTGCTGTTGGTGTGGGGCTGTTTTGGTGGCGACGCAGCAAGTTTCAGCAGGCGGTTCCGCCCCCTGAGCCAGTCCCTGCTACCCTCGATCTTCAGACGCAGGAACAGGATGGCGCGGCGGTGGCGAGCCTCCCTGATGATGCCGTGACGCCGCCCAAGCGGCGCGGTCTGCGCCCGCAAAGCGTGGCCTTGGCGTTCTTGGCGTTGGCGATCCTGGGTGGCCTCGGCTTCATCTTCAATCAGCGCCTCAATGCGCGCGCCGCTGAACGCCTTGTCGTCGTTGTCGCCCCCTTCAACGATGGTGGCGATGGTCAAACGGGGCAGAATGTGGCGACCGAACTGGTGCGTCTGCTCGATCAGCAACTGGATGGAGATACTACCGTCGCCTTGGCGACCGTGCGCCCCACGAATCGCACCGAGGCGTTGGCGGTGGCGGCAAACGAAAAGGCCGATCTCTTGATCTGGGGTGATGTTGAGGCCGGCGGCATGCTCGATAGCCCCAGCCTGCGCCCGCACCTGGTCTACACCCCTGTTGGTGCCTATGGCCCCAATGCTTGGGCAGGCTACCAGGGCCGCTTTGTTATGCCTAGCACCTTCAGCTTGGTCAATGCGCCAATCAATGGCCAAGCCGTTCTTGTGCCGCTCATGGTCGCCGTGGGTGACTATATTAATGGTCGGCCCGACCACGCCTTCGTGCTTTTAACGCGCCTGAGTCAAGATTATCCTAACTTGAACCAGAGCCTGCCCCAGATGCTGCGCGGCAATATTTTGTGGGCGCGGGGCTTCCACAGCGAAGCGGCGCAGGTCTACCGTTTGGCGCTGAGTGAGCCCAGCGATGCCCCAGCGCTTTTGGCCAACAACTTGGCGGCGATTCTGCGCGATGCGGGCGATCCGGCGCTGCTGACCGCCTTGGCCGAAACGGTGCGGCTGCTCGACGGCGGCGATCTGGGAGCATTGCGCGCCAATCTGGGGGCGCTGGCGCTCGCCGAGGGCCGCGCCGCTGCGGCTGCCAGCGAATTAGAACAGGCACGCAATCTCTTACCCGCCAATGCGCCCCTGCTGCTCGATTTGGCGGCGGCCTACCGCGAGAGCGGCAAGCTTGTTGAAGCAGCCACTGTGTTGCAGGTAGCTGAGACGCAAGTCCGCGCCGATGAATATGTGGTACCCCGCACCTATCGCACCCTGCAGGCCCAGCGCCTCCAAGCCAATCTGCGTGAAGAGCAGGGCTTATTGGCGCTGGCCCAACTGCTGCAAACCCAAGGGCCGCTGGTCTGGGAGTTGGAAACGGCCCCGGCTCATCCTGCCGCAACCTTCCGCTCGATCTACAGCCAGCTCGACAGTGCCGTCCAAGCGAGTGGCCAAGCTGTCGAGCAGTGGCGTCGTATCGCCGCTTCGGAGAGTGCGGCGTTGCCGCATACGGGCATCTTGGCGGGTGGCCAGGCCGAACGACTGGAATTGCAAGCCGTGCGCCAACGCTACTACCTCGCGCTGGTGATGATTGAACAGGAGCGCATGAGCGCCCGCAGCAGTCCGAGCCTCTTTGATATGCTCTTCGGCACCGGCAGCAACGAAATGGCCAGTATGGGTATGCTGGAAGAGTTGCTGCAGCGCCAACCGGCTGAGGTGTCGCTCCATGCGGCGCTGGCTCGTGCGGCTTTGGTGTCCGGTCAATTTGACGTGGCGAACGCACATTACGACAAGGTGATCAACACTGCGCCCCAACGGCCAGAGGGCTTTTTTGGCCAAGCGCGGGTGGCCGAGGAGCGTGGTGATCTGGCACGAGCGAACGAACTCTACGCCGTGGCGCTGGAGCGCAACGCCGCCTTCTTCCCGGCCCGCCGCGAACTGGCTCGCCTTGCCGAGGAGCGCGACGATTGGGCAGCGGCGGTCGCCCAGCGGCGCGCGCTCGCGGAACTGCGCCCCGGCCCGCTCAGCCTGATTGCACTGGCCCACGATCTGCGGCGCACTGGGCCGGAGGCGTGGCCCGAAGCCGAACAGATCTTGATTCCCTTGAGCCTGCACCATGCCACCGCCGCGATTGAGTTGGCGCGTCTCTACAACGATGCGGGACGGCCCGATGTGGCCCTCAGCGCCTACCAAGATGCCCGCCGCCTCGATCCCGCAAGTAGCGTCGCCGCCTTTGAATTGGGCGAGACGTTGGCGCGCCAAGGCGACTACGCCGCCGCCGAGATCTCCTTCCGCGAGGCGCTGCGTCTGCAACCCGAACACCTTGAGGCCCGTTTGGCCCTGGCCGACCTCTACCAAGGGCCGTTGAATGATCCAAACGCGGCGGAACGCGAGTTCCAAGCCGCGTTGCGCCAAGGCGTGAATGACGCGACGTGGCTCGAACGCATCGGCGATGCGGCGTTGGCTAATGGCAATGCCGACCAAGCACAGACGACCTATGCCCAGGCGGTGCAACGCCATCCCGAACGCCCCATTTTGCATTACAAACTCGGTTTGGCCCAAGCCGCCCGCGGGCAACTCGAAGCAGCGGCTCAGGCCCACAACCGTGCCCTAGAGCTACTGGGCAGTGCCGCTGATCCGGAAAATCTCGCGCTGCGCACCAGCAATCTGGTGAGCCTCGCTGATGTGCGCCGGCTTCAGGGGCAACTCGATGAGGCCCGTAACCTCTACAACAGTGCGCTGCAACTCGATGGCAACCGTGTTGAAGCCCAAATTGGCTTGGGGTTGGTCGCAGTGGGCCAGAGCAACTGGGGCGTCGCCCATGGCCATTTCGCTAGTGCCGTCGCGTTGCCTGCGGGCGAAGTGAGCGCCGCCGCCCAATTCTGGCTCGCCGAGAGCCTCTTGCGCCGCGACGATCTCGTTGGTGCCGTCCGTCGCTACGAACGCGCCTTGGAAATGCAGGCCACCTTCCCCGAAGCCTACCTCGGCATCGCCCAAGCGCGCTACGCCCAGCGCGATCTGGCCGCAGCCCTGGCCGCCGTTAATGTGGGCCTTACGCAGCGCCCCACCTACGCCGAAGCGGCGCTCTTCAAAGGCAAATTGCTGCAAGAACAGAACCAAATGGCGCAGGCGCTGGAGGCCTACGACCGTTCGATTGCCGCCGATGGCCAGATTGCCGAGAGCTACTACCGCCGCGGTGTGCTGCACATCCAGCAGGGTAATTACGACAACGCCATCCGTGACCTGGGCCGCGCCGCCGATCTGCAGGCCAATTTCCCCGAAGCAGCCTATTGGTTGGGGCGAGCGCACTACGCCCAAGGCCGTCTTGACCCCGCATGGGATGCATTTCAGCGTGCGATCAGCTATAATGCTACCTATGTTGAGGCCATTCTCTATAGTGGTCTCGTTGCGGAAGATATGGGGCGTACCGTTGATGCGATTAACGCCTACCGTACCGTCATTGAACTCGATGCCCAGAGCGAGCTTGCAATGCGTGCCCGCTTGCAACTCGAACGCCTTACCTAATGACTACCTTCAAACAGTATCGTCTGGCTCTCCAGAGTTTCCAGTCCAAACGGTTGAGTCGTGATTATAGCGACCTTGCCGAAATTCCGCAGTATCAGCCGGTCGGTGACTTCTTCTTTAATGAAATGTACGGCCCCCACGATTTTAGCGAACGTGATGCCGCCGCCCGTCGTTTGCATCAGTTGACCCAGGTGTTGCCCGGTGTGGGCATGCGTGATGTCAATGAGGTGCTGGAGTTGCTCGAACTGACCAAGAACCTCGATGATGCCCTCGCCCAGCGCATGCTTGACGAGCAGACGGATTTGGATTTTGACGAACCGACCTATGAGTATTGCTACCGCCAACTCGATAACTACGACGAACGGCTGCACCAGATCAAACTGGTAGACAACAGCATCTACAACGTCTTCCGCCTCTCGCGTTCGCACCTGCTCGGCATCGCCCTGCACAGTTCGCAGATCTTCGCCCGCCTCTTGGGGCTCGAGGCCGCCCACACCTTCCTCGTCAAAGGCTACGATGCGGTCACCGGGGTGCATGACATCGACCAGTTTGCCGAGACGGTCTATAAGCGCGAGATCGTGCGCCTCAAGCGCATCTTTGATCGCCATGATTGATCTAGCGGATCTCATTCCAGCTTTCGTTGCTGTACCCGCTGGCCCCTTCCTGATGGGTACGCCAGTGACCCAACTAAGCGAGTTGGCCATGCGCTATGGCGGCACCCGCGAGAGCTACCGCGAAGAGGCACCACGCCACACACTCGAACTGGCCGCGTTCGGCATCGCGGTAACGCCGGTCACCAATGCGCTCTACGCGGCCTACGTCGCGGCGACCGACGCCCGCGCCCCCGTCCTTTGGCGCGGGCCGTCGCCCCCCGCCTCGCTGCTCCACCATCCGGTGGTGGATGTCAATTGGCACGAGGTACTGGCCTTTTGCGCATGGCTGAGTAGCCAACGCCCTGGCCCGCCCCTGCGCCTGCCCAGCGAAGCCGAATGGGAACGGGCGGCGCGCGGCAGCGATGGCCGCACCTTCCCCTGGGGCGAACACTTCGAGCCGCGCTACGCCAATACCCGCGAGAGCGCCGCTGCCGGCACCACCGCCGTCACGAGCTACGCGGAGGGCGCTAGCCCCGTCGGTGTACTCGGCATGGCGGGCAACGTCTGGGAGTGGACGCTCACGCTCGACGCGCCCTACCCCTACCAGCCTACCGATGGCCGCGAAGCCCTCGACGCCCCCGGCAGACGCATCATGCGCGGCGGTTGCTACGCCAACCCCCACGGCTTTGCGCGTTGCGCCTGCCGCTTTCGCCTCGCGCCCGATGTGCGCAACGAGTTTACCGGCTTCCGCTTGGCCTACACCAGCAGCGTGTAAAAATAGCGTCCAGAGACCTTCCGCTATGGTTTTTCAGATACTGTTTCTGGTGCCTCTAGGGTGGTGGGAGGGGTTTT
>RSAS01000214.1 GCA_003934145.1 Candidatus Viridilinea halotolerans
ATCACCGGCGAGGGGCTGGTGAGCGTGATGGTCAGGCGCGGGCGTTGCAGTATGGTGGTGCTGCTGCCCCACTTGGAACCCGCCCCCGGCGTGGTCGTGCGTATCTCCACGATGTTGGTGCGATTCCAGTTGATGATCGCGTCGTTGGGGAAGACCGCCGCCGCCCGCACGCGCAGGTTGTAGGTGTGCTGCTCCCCCGCGTTCAGCGTGCCGATGTCCCACAGCACGCGCTGCCCACTCACGCTATGCCCCCCCGTCGCCGCATGGTAGGTCAGGCCCGTGGGCAACGTATCCTCCATCTGCACGCCGTTGGCGGCGATCACGCCGTTGTTGCGCACGGTGATGGTGTAGTCGAAGTATTCCCCTGCGCCCGCCGTCGCGGGCCCGCTCTTGCTGATGAGGAAGTTGGGGCGCTGGATCTGGGTGGGCGTGCCGGTTGAGATGACCGGCGGGATAGTCGGTATCGTCGTGCTGATGATGACCACATTCACCCGATCCCACGTTGTGGCCCGCTCAGGGGCGGTGGTAATCGGGAAGTCGGCTTCGTTGCCCGTCGCCCGCACCATCAGCGTCAGCGTGCGCGGTGGATCGCCCGGTACATCCACCGGCAGGTTGCCAATGTTCCAGGTGATGGTCTGCCCGCTCACACTAGGGCTTCCTGTTGCCGACACGAAGGTAAGGCCCGTCGGCAGGGTATCCACGATGGTGACGCCCGGTGCCGCCCGCCGCCCTCGGTTGCCATAGGTGATGGTGTAGGCAAATTGCTGCCCAGAGGCCACCGTCGCGGGGGCGGTTTTGTCGATCCACGGCTCTGGGTCGCCTTCGACGAGGCCGAAGGCGTAGCGCAGGTCAATCTGCGAACGCAGGCCCACCGGAACCGCGATGATGCCGTTGGCGTCCGCATCGCTATCGCGGCGCGTATCGCCCCCCACGTTGCGCTGCGTCGGCGTGAAGCCGAAGAGCGGCTGGCCCGGCAAGAACATGTCGGGATGAATGCGCACCTGATATTGCTCGTGTGGCGAAACGTAGAAGCGCCAGTTGTCACCCTGCGGCGTGTCGGGGTTGACCTGCGCGGCAGTCACCACTTCGGCCCCCGTGGGGACGCCGCTGGCATCGAGCAGTTGCAGCCGCACGCCTTCGCCGGGGTCTTGGACGCCGTTGCCGTTCAGGTCGTTCCATGTCATATCCGGTTCGCCGGGGTCTTGGATGCCGTTGCCGTTGGTGTCGTGCCAGACGCGGCTGCCAATCGCTCGCCAGTTGCAGAGCAGTTCTACGTCACCGAGGCCCGCCGATTTGAAGTGCTGGTCGCCGTTGTAGGTCTGCTCGCGCGCGGTCGCATTGCCCCCCGTGCGCTGGTCGTACCAGAACGCCCCGCCGGTGTAGTTGGCATTTAACGGCCACGCCATCGTGGTGATCGCTTCGCCGCCAAAGGTGCCCGTGCTGCTGCCAGGGACGGTGGCAACGCCGCCTTGCGCCCCTTCAATGTATTCGGCTTGGCTTGGGTTCCCTGCATAAACAAACCCACTTGAGTCGTTGAAATGGTCGTTCACGCTGTTGGGCGTCGTCCAGCCGCCGCTGCCATCGGGTGCGGCCCGCAAGAGATCGCCCTCGCTATGCACCACGTCGGAGCCAAGCATAGGGGTGGTGCCCATATCGCCCGTGCGCGAACGCAGGCCCAGGAGCATGCTGCCATCTTCGGCAAAGGCAATGCTGGTCAGCATGGGTTGATGGTA
>RSAS01000399.1:0-583 GCA_003934145.1 Candidatus Viridilinea halotolerans
TTTCTGATGCGCTCCGACTGACACCTGAAACCAGACACCTGAAACCTTGTCTTAGGGGATGACTTCGCCCTCCCCTTCTCCACTATTTACCGCAAAGGGATCAATTCCGACCTCGAGCAGCAACTCTTTCGCCCGCTCAAGCGGGATGTGAGAGACACCGCCGCGTTCATCTACCCAACCATAACTATTCAGGCGCTGGTTGGCTGCCTCCAGCATCTGCGTACTTTCCACTAGTGGATTCTGCTCCAGCAGCGGGCCTGCGGGCATTTGCATAGCTGCATCGTCGCGCAGGGTGTGGCTCTGATCCGTAATGCCCAAACCGGTAAAACCTACCATCGCCGTAATGACGATGTAGGCCAGAATGAGGCTGATGATGGTAGAAATGATCAGAATAGCCACCGGCTTCATGCTCCAGTCGGTGACTTCAAAGCCACTGGCGACACTCTCGGCTGAGGCCCCTTCGGGGCTGTGGTATCCACTCATGGGTTGCTCCGCATGTTTGGTTTGAAAAATTCTGGGAGAACCATGTTCTCCCACACCCACTTGGGCGCCACGGGAGAACCAGGTTCTCCCGCACCCACTT
>RSAS01000399.1:683-1733 GCA_003934145.1 Candidatus Viridilinea halotolerans
GGGCGCCACGGGAGAACTAGGTTCTCCCACACCCACTTGGGCGCCACGGGAGAACTAGGTTCTCCCACACCCACTTGGGCGCCACGGGAGAACCTAGTTCTCCCACACCCACTTGGAAAGCCGCCTCTCCACATCCTCGCCTCTCCGCCTCAGCGGTGGCACACATAACAATTGGTGAGCCGTCCGTCGGTGGCGATCTGGTATTCGGCGACGAGGGCGAGACGCTGCTCTAGCGGGAGGGAAAGAGGATCGTAGGCCATGTTGAAGATCTCTTCGCGGGGGCGAATCTCTTCTTCGGGGCTGCGGTGGCAGCCTAAACACCAACCCATCCAGAGGGCTTGTGATTTGGCCGTCAGGTGCTGCTGATCGGTGCCTGCATGACACGAGGCGCAACCGATGCCTTTGGCAATGTGGATGCTGTGGTTGAAGTAGACAAAATCGGGGAGATCATAGATGCGAGTCCATATCACTGGCTGATCGGTCTGGAAACTGACCCGCACCGGCTCCAGCAGGGGGCTGTTAGTCCAGATCTGCGAGTGGCAAGACATGCATGTATCGCTGGAGGGAAAGCCCGCGTGAGCCGCTTGTTCGACCGTGGCGTGGCAGTAGAGACAGTCAATCTTCAGTTCATCAACGTGGTGCTTGTGGCTAAAGGGGATTGATTGGGCTTTGGCATCGCCGACCTCGGTATACCATGGCGAGAGGTAGACACCGATGAGCGCCATAATGATGCCGATGCTGAGCAGCGTAAGGATAATCAGGCTGACCAACAGGATCGCGTTGGCTTTGCGCGGAAAGATTTGGGCAGACATAGAGTGTCTCGCTCTTGTTAGCGGTGGGGGCTTGGGGGCCTTCGGCCCTCAGAAGGGGGGGAGATGTGTTGGGGGCTGCGCCCCCAAACCCCGCCGGAAGGGGAGATGCTGCGGGGGCTGCGCCCCCAAGCCCCGCCTGCGCCGTCCAAGATCTGCTTGCGGGGCTAAAGCAGCTATCGGCTATCGGCTTTCGGCTTTCGGCTTTCGGCTTTCGGCTTTCGGCTTTCGGCTTTCGGCT
>RSAS01000946.1 GCA_003934145.1 Candidatus Viridilinea halotolerans
CTCAGCATGACGGAGGCTTTTGTTTCTCAGGAGCGCAGCGAAGGGTCTCTTGTCGTCACGCGAAGAGATGCTTCCCCTTCGCTTCGCTCGAGGGCTTCGCTCTGCTCAGCATGACGGAGGCGTTTGTTGCTCCTGAGGAATGGTTCGTAGCCACTTTACCGTCTGCGCTCTATCCAGGTAGTGCCGACTTTAGTCGGCTGAGGCCTTTGGATGTGATGGGAAGCCGACTAAAGTTCGGCACTACGATTCCCCTAACTCGCCTGTTCTTCTGTTCCTCTGCTTCTCTGCTCCGCCAAGATATGCTCCTCCGCCAAGGTCAGCACACGGCCACGGCGGGAACGCTCTTCAAAGGCGATGACAATTGCGCCAATGAGGGCCATAGTCAGCAGGACACCGGCAATCTGGAAGTGGAGCAGATAGACAAAGACAAAATCGCGTCCGATGTCGGCGGTGCTGGCCAGATACTCATCGGGCGGCACGGTGCCATCCTCCGTCGTCACGACGGGCATGGGCATATTCCAATTGTGGTTGAGCAGCGTAGGCACCAGAACGGCAGCAAAGAGCGCCACACAGATCACAATCGTTATCGCGAGACGCCAACCGGCGACTAAGTGGCGGGCGTGTTCGAGGTGGCGCGTGAGCATGACCGCAAAGAGGATGAGGATCGAAATCGCGCCCACATAGACCAAGACCTGCACCACCGCCACAAATTCCGCCTCAAGCAGTAGGTAGAGCGCCCCCACCCCGAAAAAGCTTGCGATCAGCCAGAGCGCCGCGTGAATAATGTCGCGCACCGTCACCGCCATCATTGCCGCACCGACAATGAGCGCCGCCATGACGGCAAAGATCACTTGGATGAGTGTGTTCATAAGCAGATTACCGCGACGTGGCGGCCAGATCGCGTAACTCCTCCAATTCGAGTCGACTCCGTGAAGTCTGCGCGGCAGCATAGACGCGCCCGATTATAACGTAGGCACCCAGATTGAGGAACAGCGTAAGGGCAAAAGCCGCCCCCCAGCGCACCACAGGCGACCACGCTTCAACGAAGGCCAAGCCCTCAGCCGCGCCCCATTGTGTTAGGCCCACCCAGATCGCCGCGCTGAACAGGTTGACCAGCGTCAGCGGAATGAGCAACTTCCAGCCAAAATCCATCAACTGATCAACCCGCAAACGCGGATAGGCACCCCGCACCCAGACCATCACAAAGAAGAAGAAGTAGGTCTTGGCGAGGAAGTAGAAGACGCCAAGTACCCCGGCCAGCACATTAAAGACCCACATTCCTTCGGGATTCGCGGGCGAGATGGCTTGGCTATAGAGCCAACTGACCCCCGGCCCTTGCCAGCCACCAAAAAAGATAATCGCCGTCATGCCACAGAGCAGGAAGTTCAACACATACTGAGCCAGGTAAAAGAGGCCAAACTTCATGCCACTATACTCGGTCATATAGCCAGCGACAATCTCGGAATCGGCTTCAGGGATGTCGAAGGGCGTACGTTCGCCTTCAGCCAGAGCGGCAATAAAGAAGCAGAGGAAGGCCAAAAAGCCGACGGGAGTAAAGACAAACCAACCCAAGCCCCAATCGGGCACGCCGGGCAGGTCAACGCTACTGATAAAGAGGCCCGCCTGGGCCTCAATAATTGTAACAATCGAGAGCGTGCCAGTCAGCATCACAATCGCCATAAGGCTGATGACTGCGGGAATCTCGTAGCTCACCATTTGGGCGACGGCGCGCATCGCGCCGAGCAGAGCAAACTTATTGTTCGAGGCCCAACCGGCCATCATCAAGCCCACCGCGCTGATAGAGGAGATCGCAAAAAAGAAGAGCAGACCGGCATTGAGATCAACCGGCACCATACCCGGCCCCCACGGCACCACCGCAAACATAAACATCGTCGGGGCCACCACCACACAAGGCGCAATAAAGTGTACCCAGCGATCGGCTGCCGCAGGCACAATATCCTCTTTGGTGAACATCTTGACGCCATCGGCCACCGGCTGAAAGATGCCCTCTGGCCCGACGCGATTGGGCCCGACGCGATCCTGCATACGCGCAATCGCCCGCCGCTCGTAGTAGGTCAAGAAGAGCATCTGGAGGGGGGCAACCGCGAAGAGGATCACGGCCACCAAGCCGTGGCTAATGAAGCTGATCAACCATGTCGGCCAGTTGAGGCCGAGGGTGGTGTTGATCAGGTTGTAGAGCATATCGTACATAGTTTAGGGGTTAGGGGATAGGGGATAGGGGATAGGGGATAGGGGATAGGGGATAGGAATTAAAGGTAGTGTATCTAAACCAACATTCGCAACACCGCGCGCTTGTCCTGCTGAGCGGAGCGAAGCATCTCTTTTCGAGCGAAGAGAGACCCTTCGCTGCGCTCAGGGTGACAGAACTTTTGTTCCTCACAGGTCACTGGCCCGCGAGCCATTTCGCACTCAGACAAGGTTTCAGAAAGGGACTTCTCGCTTTACCATCGTAGTGCCGACTTTAGTCGGCTTCCCGTCGCATCCCAAGACCTCAGCCGACTAAAGTCGGCACTACCTAGGTGGCGCAAACGGTAAAGCTCCTCCGAACCTTGTCTCAGGGTGACAAGGCGGCGCGAACCTACAGCGTGAATTTTGCACTACTGCGAACATTCCATTCATCACCCTTCGCCCCCACCCTCCGCCGCTTTCTTGGCAGCGTTTTTGGCACGGATGGCGGCGAGCTTGGCGGCTTTAGCATCAAGTGGGGCGGTTTCAGCGGCGGGGGCAGCCGCTTCAGCGGTGGGGGCGGCGGTTTCAGCGGGGGGAGCACTGCCCTCGGCAGCGTTTTTGGCAGCGTTCTTGGCGCGGATGGCGGCGAGCTTGGCCGCTTTGGCCTCGGCGGGCGACATACCCTCCGTGGATGGTGCAGCCGCCGCAGCGGGTGGCGCTGGCGCAGTCTCCTTGGTGGCATTCTTGGCGCGAATGGCGGCGAGTTTGGCCGCTTTGGCCTCGGCGGGCGACATGCCTTCCGTCGCGGGGGGCGTAGCAGCCGCGGGGGGCGCTTCGCCCTTAGCGCCAGCATTCTTGGCCTTGATCGCCGCCAGTTTAGCCGCCTTCTCTTCGGGGGTGAGCTTACGTGCTTCGCCAGCGGGCGCAGCCGCAGGGGCAGCAGGCGCGGGCGGCGCCGCCGCCGCCTGTTCAGCCAATTCACGGCGACGGGCCGCAAGCATCTCCGTAAGTTGCGGCGCCAAACCAATCACGTCAGGGCGGCGCTTTACATTGCCCTGAAGTTTCTTCATCGCCCCTGCCTCAGCCTCGGCCCAGAAGGTGGGTGCAATACGCTGGTAGTAACTGATCGGGCGCAATAGTTCCTGTTTATGCACCGTCAAGCCTGGATGATCGACCGTGGATAGTTCGAAGTTGTGATCCATCTTAATGGCGTCAAAGGGACAAACTTCGGCGCAAAAACCACAGCTCATACAAGCATCATACTCGATAATAAACTCAGCCACCGCCGGCACCGGCTTCCCCGTTACGGGATCTTTCGCTTGGGTCATATGAATGACCTGCGGCGGACAGATGCGGGCACACTGGAAGCAAGAGGTACACAACTCGTGGCCGCTCGCATCATCGTAGAGCAGGATGGGCATATTGCGATAGGCTTCGGGGAGCTTGGGCTGCTCGTCGGGGTACTCCTGGGTGAAGGTGCCGTGGATGTCGCTAAAGTCGCGGTTCATGCGAAACGACTCGCGCCAATGCGTCCAGACGACAGCCAAACCGTCGAGCAGGGCGCTACCCGGCACCATACGCCGCTTCCGTGGCCCGCGGGCGACTTCAACTATATTGCCGCGCTCAATGTGTATAGCCATATGCAACCATCTAGTGGGGGCGGCGGGGCGCCCATATGCATGAAGTTACGCCTCCCGGCGGGGGGCCGGGGGAGGCTTCGCCTCCTCCGAAGAACTCTTCTTCTTTCGTTGTGGCGGCTTCGCCGCCACAACGAAAGAAGGGTCTGGGGCCAAGCCCCAGCAGCGGTTTTTGCGGTAGCTACCGATCAACCTCACCCATGACAATATCAATACTGCCCAAAATCACCACCATATCAGCGACCCTATAGCCACGGCACATATCGCCCAGCGGGGTGAGGTTGATAAAGGAGGGGGCGCGCACTTTGTAGCGATAGGGTTTGGTGCTGCCATCGCTGACGAGGTAGAAACCCAACTCACCCTTGGGCGACTCGATGCGGGCGTAGACATCACCCACAGGCGGGCGCACATTCTGGCGCGCCTTGGGGTTGATGTGGCCACCTTGGGCATCGGGGAGTTGTTCGAGAATCTGCTCGATAATACGTTTACTCTGGCGCATCTCTTCAACCCGCACCAAAAAGCGGTCGTAGACATCGCCCACCGTACCGACCGGCACATCAAAATCGAAGCGGTCGTAGATACTGTAAGGCTCCGCCTTACGGATATCGTAGGCCACACCGGAGCCGCGCAGCACGGGGCCGGTGACACTATAGGCGAGCGCGAGATCGCGGGGCAGAATGCCAACGCCCTCGGAGCGCTGCATCAGAATATCGTTCTCGCAGAGCAAGCGCTCCATTTCATCAACAAAAGCGGGCATCGCCCGCAGCAGATCCTTGAGGCGGGGGAGGAAATCGGGCGGCAGATCGCGGGCCACGCCGCCGAAGCGGAAATAGTTGCACATCAAACGCGCACCCGAAGCCGACTCAAAGAGATCGAGGATTTTCTCGCGCTCGCGCATGCCAAAGGCCAATTGGGTTTGCCACATGCCCATATCATTGATCAAAAAGCCCAACGCCCCGGCATGGTTGAGGATACGGGTCAACTCCACCATCAATACGCGAATATACTCAGCGCGTTCAGGTACTTCAATACCGGCCAATTTTTCCACCGCCATCGCATAGGCTTGGTTGTTGGCCATCGAGTTAAAGTAATCGAGGCGATCGGTATAGGGCATATTTTGCAGATACGTATTCTGCTCGGCGAGCTGCTCGTGGTTGCGGTGCAAATAGCCGAAGACCGGCTTGAGATCGATGACCGTCTCACCGTCAACGGTGACCAGCATGCGGAACACGCCGTGGGTAGACGGGTGTTGCGGGCCGATATTGATCTGGAGCTCTTCGGTCTTTAGCATACTGCTTCGCTATTGCTATAGTTTTTCAGATACTGTTGTTGGAACTTCGGGATTCAGGTGGGGGTTTACGGGGAGGGCTGCGCCCTCCCCGAACCCCTCCGCTTGTGCGGCTTACGGGGAGGGCTGCGCCCTCCCCGAACCTCTGCGCTTGTGCGGCTTACGGGGAGGGCTGCGCCCTCCCCGAACCCCTCCGCTTGTGCGGCTTACAGGGAGGGCCGCGCCCTCCCCGAACCCCTGCGTTTACTCATCCGCACCAATGTACTTATCGCCCTGTTTGGGAAAGTCTTTGCGCATGGGAAAGCCTTCAAACTCATCCCAGAGGTAGATACGACGGAGAAAGGGATGGCCGGTAAAAATAATCCCGTAGAGGTCAAAGGCTTCACGTTCGTGGAAGTTGGCCCCGGGCCAGACGGGGGTAAGGGAGGGCACTTCGGGGGTTTCGCGGGGGACGCGAGTTTTGATAACGAGGGAGGGGCCACCTTCGACATGGTAGAAGCGATAGCCCAACTCAAAGAGACCATCGGCGAGATAATCTACGACCGCAATATCAGAGAGATAGGCATAACCAAGCGTATCGCGCAGATAGAGCGCAGCGGCGACGAGGCGTTCAGGGGCGACCACGGCATCGGTGGTGATAAAGCCAGCGGCTTGGGCACCGTGGGCGGGGGCAGCCTTTAGATTAAGCGGAGCGGGTTCAACGAGCGCAGCGGGCAGATCGTTGCGCAGACGCTCACGCAGTTCAGCGGCACTAAGCCTTGCCATCACCCACCTCATCGCGCTTCAGATCATTGGCTGCAATTTCAGGCGAGACACCCTGAGCCTTAAAGGCGTCTTCCAATTCCACCGTGGGATCCATAATCGGGAAGTGGCGCACAATTTCGGGATGCTCAAGGCTCCCCGTCTTGGTTTCACCAAACTCAGGTGCGTTATAGGGGCTAAGCAGAGGCAAACCACCCACTGGGTCGATCAGCCTGCCATCAACTTCAAGCCCCTTAGCACCAAAGGTGGGCACGGGGAAATCACTAGTCTGGGGCTTATTGCCACTGCCATACCAGCGCAGACGGCCCAGTTTCTGATGATCAATCTGATCCTGGAGCGCCATCAGGGCGTGGAGCAGCGCTTCGGGGCGGGGCGGACAACCGGGGACATAGACATCCACCGGCAGGAGCAGATCAATGCCACGCAGCACATTATAGCCATCGCGGAAGGGGCCACCGGAGGTAGCACAGGCACCCATCGAGACGACATAGCGTGGTTCAGCCATTTGGTTATAGAGGCGTACCACTTGGGGGGCCATCTTCTTGGTAACGGTACCGGCGACAATCATGAGATCGGCTTGGCGGGGCGAAGCGCGAAAGAGTTCAGCGCCAAAGCGCGAGACATCGTAGCGACTGAGGCCAAAGGCCATCATCTCAATCGCGCAGCAGGCCAAACCGAACGACATGGGCCAGATCGAAGAGCGCCGCCCCCAATTGTAGAGGCGATTGAGCGTAGACAGGAAGATACCCTGTCGTTCTAGATCAAGCTGGATCTCTTGCTCATCAGGCATAGGAGATCAATTTCCAGGGGCGTACTCGGCGAAGCACCGAGTTCCGGCCCGCTACACCCATTCGAGGGCACCCTTGCGCCATTCATAGACGAGGCCGGCGAACAGCATGAGCAGAAAGACCGTAGCGGCAACAAGGCCATACAAGCCCAATTGGTTGAACGCCACGGCCCATGGATAGAGCAGCACCACTTCAATATCAAAGATCACAAAGGCGAGCGCATAAAGGTAGTACTGTACCTTAAATTGCATGCGCATATCGCCAATGGCCTCAAGGCCACACTCATAGGTAGATTGTTTGATCGGCGTGGGGCGCTTGGGACGCAGAAAGAAAGCGAACACCAAAGGCGCGAAGGGGAAGATCACCGCCGCAACAAAGAATATGCCAATAAAGGCGTAGTTGGCAAGCATCGCTCTCCTCGTTGAGTATGATCTCTAGCGGTTTTGGATAACCGGCAGTATAGCACAATTTTGAGATATTGGGATTTAGTTCATCACCAACTTGAGTTCGACGCGCCCGATACGCACGACATCGCCGGCGTGGAGTTCGGTGCTGCCACGCACTTCAAAGCCGTTGAGGAAGGTGCCGTTGGTGCTGTTGAGGTCTTCGAGCCACCAGACACCGTCGCGCAGTTCGAGGCGGGCGTGTTCGCTGGAGAGAAAAGTGTCGTTGAGGGCAAGTTCGACTTCGGTACTACGGCCAATAATGCTGACGGGGCTAAGCGGGAAGATCTTACCGACGGGAATGCCAGTCTGACCGGCGCTGGTCACGACGAGTTGGCCGTAGGGGGCGGGCGTGTGGGACTGCGGCGCGGCGGCACTGCGCAGATCGCGGGCAACGACGCGCAAGACTTGCCAGAGGAAGAAGTAGAGTAGAAAGATGACGGCGACGCGCAGCAGGAGCATAATCACGCCGATGGAGAGGTTGGCGATGTCGAACATAGTTGGTCAGCCTGTACGAAACACCAATTCCAATCCGCCCAGCGAGATGGTATCGCCATCGCTCAGCGCCGTTTCGCCGACGGGCGCACCATTGACGGAGGTGCCATTGGTGCTACCGAGATCGCTGATCCAGAAGCGGCGTTGGCGGTAGCGCAGTTGGGCGTGGTGGCGCGAGACGCGGTTATCTTCGAGAATAATGTCGTTACCGAGACCGCGCCCAATGGTGACCATGGTACTGTGCAGTTCAATCGGCTGAGGGCCACTGGGCGTCTGGAGCAGCAGGGTCGCATGGCTGCGACGGGCGTTGCGTGGCGCGGGGGTAGTGGCTGGCGCAACCATCTGCACGGTGGCGGAAGTACTGGGGGCGCTGGTCATTTCTGCGGTGACTTGAATACTACGGCGGGTCACGGCACCGTCTTCAGCCAACTCCACCTTAGGGTGTTCAAGCATACTAAAGCCGCGCTCTTTAGCCAAATCGCTCAGATAGGTAGCCATCTCCTGCTCAAATTGGGCGCGCACCGGCTGGAAGGCGGCAAAATCCTGGGGATGAAGGAAAGCGCGGTAGAAACTCGGCACAATCACCCGGTTGACGCTAATGGTCTGTTGGCCCTCCATTGCCCGTTCGAGGCGGCGAGCAAGCTCGACCGGCTGCACGGGGCTACGGAAGAGCCGGGCAACCGAGCCTTCGACCATTTGC
Source organism: Candidatus Viridilinea halotolerans (assembly GCA_003934145.1). GTDB lineage: Bacteria > Chloroflexota > Chloroflexia > Chloroflexales > Chloroflexaceae > Viridilinea > Viridilinea halotolerans. Next base: position 8,304 of record RSAS01000946.1, read on the forward strand.
TCCATGAATTGCTCGAAGCGGGATAGGGCTGACATGGTGGAGAGCCTAGAACAGAGAACAGAGAACAGAGAACAGAGAACAGAGAACAGAGAACAGAGAACA
>RSAS01000414.1 GCA_003934145.1 Candidatus Viridilinea halotolerans
CGTTGCAATGCGATTCCAGAAGGGGGCGCACACGTTTTCTGTCCGCCCTTAAAATGCGGCGGGGGGGTGGGGACCATGCCCCCAACGCATCCCCTGTGCGGCGGGGGGGTGGGGGCACGGCCCCATGCGCATCCCCCGTGCGGCGGGGGGGGTGGGGGCAAAGCCCCCAACGCATCCCCCGTGCGGCGGGGGGGTGGGGGCACGGCCCCCACAGAATCCCCCCCATGGGGGCTGTTGGGGCGTAGCCCCATATAACTCCTCACCACGCAGAGTGGTAAAAACTTAACCCAACCGGCAATTCCATTGCATTTGCAAAAAGGAGATGCTATAATCGGCGCGACAGGCTTGACATATATGAAACTAGAAAACGAGGGATGGCATGACAGCCACGCGCCAGCTCAGTACGCCGGCCCTAAATAATCGCGCGCGTTACATCGATCTTGGCGGTGCGGCAGACCACCTCTTCCGCTTCGGTGCTCCATTAGACCTAGCCTACGAATATTTCTGTGACGTACCGGCGGTCTTTGGTCTGCTGCCTGACGCGCTCGACTGCTTCGCCTATGGGCCGGATCGTTACCGGCTGGTCGTGGGTGCCACCGATGGTCATGGGCATAGCATGGCGGCCATCTTTGATCTTGAAGCGCATCACGATCCGGGCAATGTTATTCGGCTTGAACCTGCGGCTGACGGCCCGCCCTACAACATATCCGGCCTCGTCTTTAGCGGCACCCTCGCAGCCCAAGCGGTCTTCCGTCCAGCCCACGGCAACACCAGCACGGTGGATTACCACGTCGAAATTGATATGGCGATCCCTATTCCCAGTGCGCTGCACATGATGCCGCTCTCCTTCCTGCAGAAACTCGGCGAACGCACCATGGAATACAAGATGACCCAGATGATTGATGGCTTTGCGCGTAGCATCAACAGCGATTTCCATGCGTGGGTGACGGGAGGGTAGGGAGAGAGCAGAGAACAAAAGAACAAAAGAACAAAAGAACAAAAGAACAAAACCCCCAAGCATTTGGGGGTTTTTCTGTTCCTCTGTTCCTCTGTTCCTCTGTTCCTCTGTTCTTCCGCAACTACCAGCGCAACGCCGCCCCCACTTGGCGCTCTTGCAATTCGCCAATCATCGTCTTAAAGGTGACCGTGCCCAACGTCAAGAGATCGCCCGCTTCAAGGCGCTGCTTGGTGGTAACAGGTTGACCATTGACGAAGACATTGGCACGCGGGTCGAGCGGGATCACAAACCAGCGGTCGAGTGTGACGTGCAACTCCGCGTGGCGCGGCAGGATCATCCGGTCGTGCATCACAATGTCGCAAGTGGGCGCAGAGCCCAAGAACGTACTGCGTCCATTGACAATCAGGGCCTGACCGACGCGTGAGTCGGAGATGCCGATAAGAGTCAGCGCTTTGGACATAGTTAACCACCTTGTTATATGTTTTGTTTGTAGAAGCACTGGGGGAAGGTTACATAAGTTTTATCATTTGCATGACAAAATGTCAATACGCTGTTTGAGTCGTAGATCTGGGGGCGGCTGCGCCGCCCCCAGATCTACGACATTGAGAGAGATCTTTCGGGGGCCATGCCCCCGCGCCCCCGCCGGAGGGGGGGACTCGTGGGGGCTTCGCCCCCAAGACCCCGCCGGAGGGGGGGATTCTGCGGGGGCCATGCCCCCAAGACCCCGCCGGAGGGGGGGATTCTGCGGGGGCCATGCCCCCAAGACC
>RSAS01000281.1 GCA_003934145.1 Candidatus Viridilinea halotolerans
GGCATCCCAATCACCTATCCGTGACTTGCCGAGCGAATGTTCTGTCCGCCCTTAACCCCCCCGCCGGGCGAGTGTCGTTGTGCGGGGGCACGGGGGCGCGGGGGAGGCTGCGCCTCCCCCGCAAAACTCCATGTGTTTCGTTGTGGCGGCTGCGCCGCCACAACGAAACACATGGAGCGGGTTGTAGGGCTGCCGCCCTAAACATGACGCCCACCGGCGCATTATACCCGTGGATCTGCTATAATGATTGCAAACATTTATTCTGTTTCATGGAGTCTACTCAGGTGACGATCAATCCTTCTGCGCACGAACGTTCCCGTTCGCGTCCGGCCCCGACGCGGCGACCCCGCCGCACGTTTTGGGCACGCTTGCGCTTGGCGCTGTTGATCTGCGGCGGGTTGCTGCTTTTGGGTGTGGGGTTCTTTTATTGGCAGGTGCAACGTTTGGCGGCGGTGATCACGGTGGCGGATGCGCGGCCAACAGTAGCGCAAACCTCCCCGCTGTTGGGGGCCAACATTCTGCTGATTGGCACTGATGAACGCTCCGGCCAGCCCCAAGAAGGGGTACGTAGCGACACGCTCATTCTCGTGCGCCTTGATGCGCTGGGACGCTGGGTTGCGTTGCTCTCGATTCCCCGTGATAGTGAGGTGGCACTGCCGCAACTTGGCCTCACCCAGACAAAGATCAATGCGGCGTATGGCCAAGGTTACGCCGCTGCCGCACAGCTTTATGGCGCTGAGACGACGCCCCCACAGGGTGGCATGGCCCTCTCTGCCGAAGTGGTCGAAGCGCTGCTGCAACTCGACGCCCGGGGCATGGCGGTCAACTACACCGCCACGGTCAACTTTGGCGGCTTCGCCCAGATCATCGATGCGTTGGGCGGGATCACGGTGGATGTGCCGCGCTACCTGCGCGACGATGCCTACCCCACGGAGGATTATGGCACACGGCTGGTGGAGTTCCAGCCGGGGCCGCAACGCATGGATGGGGCGACTGCGCTGATCTATGCGCGCACACGCCACCCCGATAGCGACTTCGGACGGGCTGCGCGTCAGCAACAGGTGGTGCAAGCATTGTTGCACGAGCTACAGGCCAAAGGGCCGCTCGGCCAACTTGTAACGCTGCCCGCCCTGCTTGATGCCCTGGGCAGTGATACGGCGGGCGCACGTCCAGTGCTTACCACCATGCCTTTGGCGCGTCTTGATGTGCTCTTCGGCCTGATGCTGCTTGGTGCTGGCCTTGATCCTAGTGCGCTTGGCCAGTTTGCACTTGGCCCCGAACAGATCGCCTATACCAATGGCACCAACCTGATCTACGAGCCTGCCGCTGTGCAGACGCTCCTCAGCCAGTGGCAACGCCCGCCCAACGCCGCCGACGAGCGCGCCATCGTGCAGGTACTCAACGCCACCAACACCAGCGGCTTGGCGCGCAATGTCAGCCTCGATCTCGAAGGGGATGGCTTCACGCTGTTGCCTGCGGGCAACGCTGAGTTGAGTGCCCAGACCCGCCTCTACCACTTGGGCAGCACCCCCGCTACGGCGCGCCTGCTCGCCCGTCAGCTTGGCGTCGAACTGCTACACGCCCCGCCGCCCGTCGGCGCCGCCCCCGAAGCGACACTCGTCTTGGTACTCGGCGCTGATTGGGCACGGTAGGGAGCGAATTTTTCTATGATCGCTACAACACCCTGATCGCTCCGCTTGCGCTCTGCTCCTACCGTTCACCGCGACGCACAGCGGCAACCAGCCACCAGATGGCGGTGGGGCAGCGGCGTGTCCTTGACTTCCAGTATCAAGTGATACAATTGAATCAATTGGTTTGGCGTGACTACTTGGGGCATCCCAACCCACTTGCTACCGCGCTTATGGCGCGCATGCGGATGATTCCTAAAGAGCGGTGGCAGGTCAAAGCAGCATGCTTCCGTCAACTTGCAGGATTGTCACTCACCTCCGCCCAACAACACATGCTTGCCACCTTTGTGAGTATCTACCTGCCCTTTTGGCCTTGAGCGAGGCGCTGTTTGATTTTTCCTCCCTGGCTGATCTGCATACGTGGCTGACGCAACTTGACGAATCTGCCAATCCCTCGTCCCCAGCCACAACACAGCAGGTGTAGCTTGGTTGCGGCCCCCCATCCCACAAATGGGCCATTCTACGCTATAATCACAGGAGTTGCGCGCGGGCGTTGCCCATGCGCAACTCCTACGGAGAATGTTTGTGGGGGCGTTGCCCCAAACCCTCTTTTTTTGTGTCGTGGTGGCGGCTGCGCCACCACCACGACACAAAAAAAGTTTTGCGGGGGCGGCTGCGCCTCCCCCGCACCCCCGCCGGAAGGCGTAACTTGATGCGCGGGGGCGGCTGCGCCTCCCCCGCACCCCCGCGCTGGAAGGCGTACGTGGCGCAGCCCCCCCTCCAATAATCTATGCTCCCAGTTGAGATGTCAGCCAAGGTTGGATTTTCGCTGCCGCTGCCACGGCGGCGTCTACCGATTCTGGGGGTGGCGGTAGACGATGTGACGGAGGATGAGGCGCTGGTGCAGATCGCGGCGCTACTCGCGTCGGGGGGTATCCATCAGATCTGTACGGTGAACCCAGAGTTTGTGGTGGAGGCTGGGCGCAATCCGGCGTTTGCCCACGTCTTGGCCCACGCGTCCCTCTGTACGCCCGATGGCGTGGGCCTCCTATTGGCGGCCCGCTACTTGGGTTATCCGCTGCGCGGACGAGTGACCGGGGTTGAGTTGACGCGCCGCTTGGCTGGCTTGGCCGCCCAAGGCGGCCACCGGCTCTTTCTGCTCGGTGCCGCCCCCGGTGTGGCTGAAGATGCCGCTGCGGTGCTGCGCCGCGAACATCCCAGCCTGCTGATCGCCGGTTGCTACGCGGGCTCGCCCGCGCCGCGCCACGAGCCGTTTCTGCGCCAGTTGATTCGCGCTACACAGCCCGCTATACTGCTAGTGGCCTATGGTCATCCGCAGCAAGACCTCTGGATTGCCCGCAATCAAGCCCTCCTTGGCGTCCCTATCGCGCTTGGCGTGGGTGGCACCTTCGACTATATCGCGGGGCGTGTTCCCCGCGCCCCGCGTTGGTTGCGCCGCATTGGCCTCGAATGGCTCTATCGCCTCGTGCGGCAACCCCGACGCCTCCCCCGCATCATTGATGCGGTGCCCCGTTTTGCTTGGCAGGTTGTGAGGAACAGAGGAACAGAGGAACAGGACCGAAGAACAGAGGAACAGAGGAACAAATGAACAGAATGCCATCTGTTCCTTTATTCGCAATGGGGCAAAAGTCGCCTTGTTGCTCACAAAGCACCGTCATGCTGAGCGCAGCGAAGCATCTCTATCTTATCGCTAGGTAGACCCTTCGCTACGCCTTCGGCTTCGCTCCTGAGAAACAAAAGCCTCCGTCATGCTGAGCGCAGCGAAGCATCTCTCCTCACCGACAAGAGACCCTTCGCTGCGCTCAGGGTGACAGAACTTTTGTTTCTCACAGGCCACTGGCCCGTGGGCCATTTCGTACTCAGGGTGACAAGACGATGCGATCCCACCGGGCGACTTTTGCGTTACTATTCCTTTGCTCTGTTCTCCTGTTCTCCTGTTCTCCTGTTTCCCTGTTCCCCTGTTCCCCTGTTCTCCTGTTCCCCTGTTCTCCTGTTCTCCTGTTCTCCTGTTCTCCTGTTCTCCTATTCCTCTGCAAAGGAGCCTTCACCATGTCGTCCACCGCTGAGAAGATCGCTGACCTGCGCCGCCGTCGTGAAAAGGCCCAAATGGGCGATCCCGCTGCGATTGAAAAGCAGCACGAGCGTGGCAAGTTGACTGCCCGCGAACGCATTGATCTGCTGCTTGATCCTGGTTCGTTTGTAGAACTTGACGCCTTTGCGGTACACCGTACCGCCGCTTTTGGCATGGAACGGCGCAAGCCACTGGGTGATGGGGTGGTTACCGGCCATGGCACGATTGATGGCCGTCCGGTCTGTGTCTTCGCGCAGGATTTTACGATCTTTGGTGGCAGTTTGGGCGAGGTTTTTGCCGAAAAGATCTGCAAGGTGATGGATCTCGCGGTGCGCATGGGGGTTCCCTGTATCGGCATCAACGACTCGGGCGGCGCACGCATCCAAGAGGGGGTGGTAAGCCTCGGTGGCTACGCCGAGATCTTCTACCGCAATGTGCTCAGTAGCGGTGTCATTCCCCAGCTCTCGGTGATTGCTGGCCCCTGCGCCGGCGGCGCGGTCTATTCGCCGGTGATGACCGACTTCATCATGATGGTCAAAGGCTCCAGCCAGATGTTCATCACCGGGCCTGATGTTATCAAGACGGTGACGGGCGAAGAGGTGGGTTTTGAAGAGTTGGGCGGCGCGATGACCCACAACTCCCGTTCGGGGGTAGCCCACTTCGCCACCGAGAGCGAAGAGGATTGTTTTGAGCAGATGCGCACGCTCATTTCGTTCCTGCCTTCCAATAACATGGACGACCCGCCCTATGCGGCACCGGAGGATGATCCGGAGCGGATGGATGAAGAGTTGCAGACCTTGATACCTGACAGTCCGCGTAAGGCGTATGATATGGTGAAGGTGATCGAGGCAGTGGTGGACGATGGTTTCTTCTTCGACGTGCAGCCCCACTGGGCGCCCAATATCGTGATTGGCTTCGCCCGCCTTGATGGCCACGTCGTCGGGGTGGTGGCCAACCAGCCGATGCACATGGCGGGTACGCTCGACATTGACAGTTCGGTCAAGGCGGCGCGTTTCGTGCGTTTCTGCGATGCCTTTAATATCCCGCTGCTCACCTTCGTGGATGTACCGGGCTTCCTGCCGGGGACGAGCCAGGAGTATGGTGGCATCATTCGTCACGGGGCCAAGTTGCTCTACGCCTACTGCGAGGCAACGGTGCCCAAGCTAACGGTGATTACGCGCAAGGCCTACGGCGGTGCCTACGACGTGATGGCCTCTAAGCACATTCGCGCCGACTTCAACTTTGCTTGGCCTACCTCCGAGATTGCGGTGATGGGTGTGGATGCCGCCGTGCGCATCATTTTTCGCAAGGAGTTGGCCGAGGCGGAGGATTCGGCCCAACGCCAAGCGGAGTTGGTCGAGGACTACCAGAGCCGTTTTGCGAATCCCTACGTTGCCGCCGAACGGGGCTACATTGATGCCGTGATCGAGCCACGCGAAACGCGCCCGGTGCTGATCAAAGCCCTGCGCCTCGCCCGCACCAAGCGCCAGAGCATGCCGGCGCGTAAGCATGGCAATATTCCGCTGTAGGGTTCAGGGCTCAGAGTTCGGGATGTGTTTTCGGGGCATGGCGCCGCAAACACACCCTGCCAGCAGGGGGTTCGGGGAAGGCTTCGCCTCCCCCGAAAAACCCTGTTTTTTTATTCGATTTGGGTGTGACTGGAATCTGTAGAGCGGTGCCCTACACCCCTTCGGACGGAGGATGGATGCGCGGAAACCAAGTTCCCTCGCGCACCCTTCCCACACCTTTGCGCCCCGAACCCTCACCGGAGATGCCTTTGACGTAGCCCTAGCACCCCCACCACAAGTTGTAAAAAGTTAAAAAGACGTGTTACAATAGCTCCTAAAGCTAGGATAGATCACTATGGGCAGCTACTATTCCCTCTTAGGAGTTGAGCCTGATGCCTCGCCCGAAACCATTGTAGCCGCGTACAAACAGCAACGCGAGCGCTACGATCCCGCACGGGTGGCCGATCTCGACTCCGAACTACGTGCCAAAGCTGTCGAGCGTAGCGTCGCGCTTGAGCAGGCGTTTGCTATTCTCGCCGACCCCGAGCGCCGACGGCAGTATGATGCCAGTTTGCTGGACAATGGTGATGTCTTGGATGGCGTAGCGCCGCGCAAAAAGCAAGGTCTCACTGCGCGTGAGCGCACCTATGCCCTCGTTGGCACCGTCTTGGCTCTGCTCCTCGTGGCGGCCATCTGGGTCGTGACGGGACGCGACGATAGCGGCGTCGCCGGGCAACCAATGCCCCAGATGGATCGGGTGGCACCCGCCTTTACCCTAGAGAGTTTGCAGGGTGAAAGCATAAGTCTGGCCGATTTTCAAGGTCAGGTGGTGCTTCTCAACTTCTGGGGAACATGGTGCGAGCCGTGTAAGCGCGAGATCCCCGCCCTTGAGCGGGCACACCGGCAGTACCGCGACCAGGGCTTAGTAATCATTGGGGTCAACCTTACCCACAATGAGCGCGCCCAAGGCCGCGATCAGACCACAATTGCGGCCTTTCTCGATCAATTTAATGTTACGTATGTCAACGTACTCGATACGCAAGGTGAGGTAACCAATGCCTATCGTATCTTTCCTCTGCCAACGAGCTTTTTTGTTGATGACACCGGGCATATACGCTATGTCCATATCGGTGAACTCACCTTTGCAGATATCGAAGCCCGCTTCCTTGAATTGAATGCCCAAGTACAACCATAGTGTTGAGGAGACCCCATGGAGAAACGCACAATTCTGGTGGTAGATGATGATCAAGGTCTCCGTGAGTTGATCCGCATCAACTTGGAGCATGATGGCTATCAGGTCATTCAAGCAAGTAATGGCGTCGAGTGCCTCGACAAAGTGCGCGAACAGCGCCCCGATCTTGTCATTCTTGATGTGATGATGCCCGAAATGGATGGCATTGAGGCATGTCGGCAACTGCGTGAATTCACCCAATTGCCAGTGCTGATGCTCACGGCGCGAACGCAGGCGGATGATATTATCACTGGGCTCGATCAGGGGGCCGATGACTACCTGCTCAAGCCCTTTAACCTTGACGAACTCGCCGCCCGCCTGCGGGCACTCCTACGCCGTGCCCCACCCACCTACCGCCCAATCGTCGCGGGTGAAGGCCAGATCCAGATGGATCAACGTTCGCGTGAGGTGTTGGTGCGCGAGGCGCTCGTCGATCTAACCCCCACCGAGTACCAGCTCCTGCGTATCCTCATGGAACAGGCAGGCAGCGTGGTAGAACACGAAACCCTGCTCCACGCCGTCTGGGGCCAAGAATATACCCGCGACAACGATTACCTCAAGGTCTATATCTGGCACCTGCGCCGCAAGATTGAGGCCGATCCGCGCAATCCGAAGCTTTTGCTCACCGAATGGGGCATTGGGTATCGCTTGTTGCCCTAGTGGGCTGCGGGGGGGGATGCGCGGGAACCAAGTTCCCGCGCATCCCCTCGTCGGGGGCGTGGGGCGGCGTAGCCGCTGCCGAAGCATTTAAAAGGCGTAGGAAGAAGGGTACGCGCGGGAACCAGGTTCCCGCGCACCCTCCCACTGCCCGGCAGGGCGTGGGGCGCAGCCCTACAAGTTTTGGCCACACCGTCACACCTGAATCATTTGACATCCACCTACGGTGAATGGTATGCTTCCCCTAACAAACGATCTTCGGGGCAGGGTGAAATTCCCGATCGGTGGTAGAGCCCACGAGCGTGCCGTTAGGTGCGCATGATCCGGTGTAACTCCGGAGCCGACGGTTACAGTCCGGATGAAAGAAGATCCAGACCGCTTGTGGTCGCTGCTCGTGCGTGAACTTCGTTGGTTCGCTCACTTGCGTTGATCCTGTGCCCATAGGGGTAGATGGTGTACGCGCCGTCTGCTTCCCTGTGCGACGTCTGGCTGTTTCTGCCCCGAGGTGTATTACACCCGGGGCCTTTTTGATCTCTGGAGGAGACGATGCAGCAATCATTGCCCATGCCGCGCCGCGCCGCGCCCATTGCCCTCCGCCTGCGCCGTTGGGTCAAACTGCGCTGGGTAGGCATGCCCTTGGTGCTGCTGGGCTTGCTCGCCGGCTGGCAACTTCTGGTGACGCTCGGCGGCTACCGTCCCTTCATTCTGCCTGGGCCAGGGCTGGTGGCCGAACGCTTTGGGGCCGCCATGCAGAGTGGCCTCCTCTGGCGGCATGCCTCGGCGACCCTGACGGCTGCGCTGGGGGGCTTTGCGTTGGCCTTAGTCCTCGGGCTGATCTTGGGCTACTTTTTGGCCCACCTGCCCATCCTCGAACGGGCGCTTACCCCTGTTCTTGCCGCGAGCCAGGCCATCCCCGTTGTGGCCGTGGCCCCGCTGATTATTCTCTGGTTTGGCCCGGGGCTTTGGGGCAAACTGCTGATTGCCGCCCTGATCACCTTCCTGCCTATTCTGCTGGCAACGGTGGTGGCGCTGCGCAACATTCCGCGTGAATTGCGCGAAATGGCCCACATTAGCGGGGCAAGCCCTTGGCAGATTCTGCGTTATGTCGAGGCGCCGCTCAGTGTCCCTGTCCTCTTTGGTGGGCTGCGCACCGGCTTGGCGCTGGCCACCACTGGCGCGGTGGTCGGCGAATTCGTGGCTGGCCGCGAAGGTCTGGGCGCGCTGATCAACATTGCCCGTGGCCTCTTCGACACACCCCTAATCTTCGTCGCCCTGCTCAG
>RSAS01000802.1 GCA_003934145.1 Candidatus Viridilinea halotolerans
GCAGCCCCGCCCGCTGCGCCCGCACCGGCCCCGCCCGCTGTAGCCACGCCGCCCTTGTCCGCCAAGCCCGCACCGGCCCCGTCTGCCAAGCCCGCACCGCCCCCGTCTGCCAAGCTACCCGCAGCCCCGTTCGCTGCGTCCACGCCGCCCCTGTCCGCCGTAGCCACGCCGCCCCTGTCCGCCGTAGCCACGCCGCCCCTGTCCGCCAAGCCTGCGTCGGCCCCGTCCGCCGATCCGCCCGCTGTCCCGTCCGCTGCGTCCACGTCGGCCCCGTCCGCCGCGCCGCCCGCTGTCCCGTCTGCCGCGCCTGCGTCGGCCCCGTCTGCCGCGCCTGCGTCGGCCCCGTCCGCCGATCCGCCCGCTGTCCCGTCCGCCGCGCCTGCGTCGGCCCCGTCCGCCGCCCCGTCTGCCGAGCCGACGTCGGCTCCGAAGCGCCGGGGGCGGCCCCCGAAGCGTCAGCACTCCGAACCGGCGCTCTAGCTCTCATCTTCGCCCCGTCGTTCCCTCGCGTCGCAACGCCCCTGGCTCTGCCAGGGGCGTTGTGCTACCCACAAAGGATAGTTCCTCATGGATCAGATCGTTCCGGGCTCTATTGCGGATATGGCGTTGCAGAACGGGGGGCAGATGATCCCGCCCGCCCTCTGTGTCATGTTTGATGTTTCGTATTCGATGCAGGATAGCGACGGCACGCTCAAGGATGGCAGCCGGACGAGCCGTTACGCTGCGGGGGTCGAGCAGTTGCGCGACCTGCAGGCTGAGTACCCCGGCCAGATCGTGCTGATTGACTTTGCGCAGAAAGCCGAAGTGCGTCCGGGGGGGATGCCCAATGAGCCGCTTGGCTTGGATACCCTTCTCGTGCCGGCGATGCTGCTTGCCAGGGAGTTGGACACCGGCTTGATGCGCTTCGTGGTGATTTCGGATGGCCGTCCGTGTGATGGGCCCATGGCGTTGCAGGTCGCGCAGACGTTCCAGGGTCAGATCGACACCATTGCCATTGGCTCGGAATGCAGCGAGGAGTTCCTGCGTTCGCTTGCGCAGGCGACCGGCGGGTGCTACCACCGCGACCGGCAGGGCACGCGCTTGCTGGGGCAGGTGGTGCGTGGGTTGCTCGCGGCGCCGATGACGACGGATGGCGCGTGCTAGGCTAGGCAGCTAAGGCAGCCACCGGTGCTGCGCGATTCGCTTCCCCCGTGTTGGGCCGCAGTGCGGCCCAGCACGGGGTTTTTTTGTGACGACCTCACCGTCACGCCAAAAGGAGGTTCGATGCAACGACTCACCATTTTCGAGCACGGGCGGCACCAACTCCTCGCACACACCTTCGACGCGGTGGTGCGGGGGTCGTGCTTGCTCGGCATGCGCCGTTGGTTGGCGCAGTACCCCCCCGGTTCACCGCGGCGGCTTGTGATCGCGCTGCACGCCGACATGGAGCATGGGCCAGTGCTCCGTGCGCATCCGCCGTCACACTGGACGCTCACGCAGCACGAGCGCCATGCCTCGCCCCAAGAGGCGACCTATCCTGCATTCGGCGAAGCGGTGCGTGCCTTCCTCGCACACGCGGCCTGTGATGGCACGCATTGGTCGGAGTTTGAGGCGCATTCTTGGATGCGCACTCCAGTGCCCGTGCTCCAGCGTGACTCCAGCGCGGCAGTGACGTGGGTGTCCCATACGCTGTCGCCTGCGTCGGCGTCGGCGGCGGTGGCGAAACGGTACCCGACACGTTCCCCTCAGCCCGCCCAGGCGCTTGCCCTTGCCATCCACACCTTGGCCACCCTGCTGCAGGTGGCTGAGGAGCCCACCCCGCCGGAGGTGCAGCAGATTCTCACTGCGGCGCGGCGGGTCGTCGCCGCTGCTGGCCTTTCCATGACGAACGATGCGTAACGAACGACGCGCGGGAGGCGAGGAGGCGTTTCGGCCCTCCCGCGTCCCGCGCCAACCACGGAGGTTGCCCCCATGCCCCTGATTGAGCGCATTACGCTCACCTACACCCAGCGTATCCAGTTGGCCCCCTACAACCACGTTGATGCGGGCCTCATCGTACAGGTGGCCCCGCACCCGGACGATGGGCCGGATGCGATACACAACCTTGCGCACCTGATTGCCACCACATGGGAGGTGGTGGCGCAGGCAACCCACTTGCAGATCGAGACGGCGGTGGCGACGTTTGACCAGTTGCTCGATGACCGACGGCAGCGCGGGGCAGCGGGCGAGGCGTCGGCCTCATCGGGGACGCGCAATGGTGCCAGTTTCGCCCCGGCGAAGCCGGAGGCGATCACCGCCAAGCAGCGCGAGATACTACACGGCCTGACCACCTCCCTGGGGTGGTCGGAAGCGGATGTGGCTGCGTTTGCCACGCGCTGGGGGACGACGATGAGCCAGATCACGCGCAGCGAGGCTCAGGCGTTGATTCAGGAACTCCACCAGCAGCTAGCGAATCGCGCTGCGGCGCCGAGTGCGTCCACATCCAACCCGCCCAAAACGGTGGAGGAGGCCAGGAAGCGCTTCTTCGCGCGCTACGGGGCGGCCATCGGCGGCGATCTCTTCGCCCACGTCCGTGGCTTCCTTGGGGAACCCACTTGCCCCGAACCGCGCACGATCAAAGAGTGGACGAGCCTCGCGGAGCGCGTCCGCGACACCATCAGTAACAACAGGCCCGCCTAGCTTTGTGTTCCTGTGCGCCTCACGCTCCGCACGGCGTCCTGTCGTGCGGAGCGTGGAGTTGAAAGGATGTGTGATGACCACGCCTGATCCGACGGCTTCTGCCGTCTCTGCCCATGACCAGCCCGCCCATGACCAGCCCGCCCATGACCAGCCCGCCGCGCCCGACGTGTCGCTCGTGACGAAGATTGTCCTCATCGAGGGCGACCGCTTCAGCGTGCCGTATGACACGCCGGTAGCGCAGATCCGCGACACCCTGCGCGCCACCTTCCCCGGCATCGGCACCGCCCGCGTCCAGAACGGCACCCTCGCCATCGAAGGGGTGACCTACGAGACGGTGGAGTTCACTAAGCAGGCCGGGACGAAGGGTAGCCACCCGCTTGCCCCGATGGCCCAGGTAGCACGGAGGCCCGTGCCGTTCCTCTTCCACCCCCACTTCATTCGTGACCTGCGCCTCGGGCGTTTCACCTTTGGCGAGGCGCTCGCCTGGGAGCTTGAAGAGACCCCGCCCCCGCACACCCACGGAGCCACCCTATGCCGACACCTCGATACCGTACTGGCGGTGCCCGCCGACGGTGGGCTGCCCGTTCCCGGCTGGTCGCGTTAAGCACCATCCTCAACACCACGGGCGGCTTTCCCGACGAGGCAACCATGGTCGCCTACACCACTGGGCTCACCGCAGCCCGGTGGTGTGCGCGGACCTTTCCCGCCGCCTTCGCCACCTGCGTTCGCCCCGCACGGGTGACCCCCGCTGCGCTATTGGCTACCATCGAGCTCTTCGCCAATCTCGCCTACGACCGTCTCTTCTTCTTCGACATGTCGGGGGTGAGCTTCGCGCCGTGGCTTGATAATCCCATTGCCCAATTTCCGCACACGTTGGTGGAACTCCAGCAGCGCGACCCTCACGACCTGATCGAAAGCATTTGGGACGACCGGGACGTGATCTGGTCGCCTACCCCAGAGGTCTACGGCTTGCCGCGCAATCCCGATGAGCTCGACCTGCACGAATTCCCCTTCATCGTCGCGGTGTGGCGGCTGCTGCACCGCACGGCCTGGGCCACCATCCACGAACACGAGCCGGGGGCGCTGGCCCACTTCCTGGGCGAGCGTAGTGTGGCGGGCCGCTTCGTTGCGGGCCTGAAGCCTCTGCCCGCTGGCACCGACATCGCCGCGCTCTGTGCGCACCTCGACCGCGCCCCGCCCCGGGGCATCTCCCACCTGGGCAGCGCCATGCTCTACGTCGCAGGCATGACCGGCAACCAGTACGCCGATACCAACTGGACGGAACTCTACGATTGGTACGGCAACTACGGCATTCGCTGGGACGACGCGGACGGGCTTGCTACGATCCGCGAAGCCCAAGTGGAAGCCCAGGCCATACGGGATGCCTTTCTGCAGATCAATGCACAGATGCGCCAGCATCCGTACCGATTTCGCGCCGTATTCGCATCTATACACCGGCTGGCCGACGAGGTGCGGGCTGCGCAAGCGGCCCCCGTGCACCTGATTGACCTGTTCGCGCCGGTGCCCACCACAGAAGGCCCGTATGGACTCACCCTCTACCCCATTCGCGTCGAGCGCGACGGTCAATCCATGCCCGACTACGGAATCGACGTCCTCGGCCCTATCACCGTCCTCAGGACCAGCAATCCCGCATGGCCCGAAGCGGCCACGGCGGACGATCACCCGCCCGTGGCAGCACCCGCTGCGTCGGCCAGCGGGGATTCTGCTGGATAGCTTGCCCCTCTTCCAGTTGGATGTCTACGACCACGCGACGGTCTTGGTGCGCCGCTCCACACGGGGCTGGTCTTCCTCACTCGTCAATCCGTACCAGGTCGCCGAAGTGCTGAGTGGGGTGCCACTCAGTACCGGGCTCTGCGGCCCCGACACCCTGGCAACCGGGCGTATCCAAGGGCAGCCCTATGTGGTGACCCTGATCCGCCCGCAGGCGGTGACGATCCATATCCGCCAAGGCGAGGTGTTTACGGTGCAGTTCCAGCCGCCTGCGCTGGTGTGGGGCGGTTTGGGCAATGCCTACCGGCTTGCAGCCTTGCACGAGCGCGACATCGGCCCAGACGGGTGGCCGTCCCGGGCCGACATCCCAACCTATCACGCCCCGTTTGGCAACGTCTTCCACGACACAAGCATCTGTTGGGGCACCGGAACGCGCCCGCAGCCCGCGACTACCACCGGCATGCACGCCGCCTTCACCGTCTTCCTGACGGGGAGTTCGTTTAACGCCAACGAGAGCCGGGGGCGCAGCCACGCCTTCCCCGCGAATATCCTGCTGCGCTACCACACCCTTCGCCCCGACCAACCCTACCCGTGCGACGACCTTGTCGCGGATGGCCGCATGCTGGACTGGATGCTCAGCGGCGGCCCGTGGAGGAATGCATGAGTCGCCTCCCCCGCCCGCTCCCTTTGGATGCCGCGACGCCACTCGTCGCCTATCACATCGCCCGAACGCCGCAGGATATACCGACCCAGCGTGGGATTACCTACGTCTGGGCGGGCAATGGCCTTTTCAAGCACGGTTGGAACGGAACGACCCGCGTGCTGTTACCGGTGGTGTCGCAGGAGACCCCCGGGCTGGGGGTGGTGCAGCCCTTCATCAGTTGGCGTGCGTGGCGCGACCCGTTGCCCGCGACGCTGCTGGGCGAGGCGCTGGCCGACGCGCTGGCCCACTATCGCGCCGACGCGCCGCAGGAACGGCAATGGTTCATCGTTCTGCGCGACGGGATGCCGGTGCTACAAACCCCGATCCAGCGCGGCGGGAGCGCCCATCTGCACTACGAACAGCCGCACGACCCCGTCCTCTGCGACATCCACAGCCACCACGCGATGCGGCCCTTCTTCAGTTCCACAGACGACACCGACGATGCGTGGTTAGGGTTGAGCGTGGTGTTGGGGCGGATCGGCAGCCCGTGGCCAACGGCAGTGGCGCGCCTGAACTGCTACGGCGCCCACTACGCCATCCCGCTTGGTCACACCTTCGCAGGGCAAGCGCACGCGGAGGGCGTGACGCTACGCGACGAGGCGGATGTCGCGCGGCAGCAGCTTGCGTGGGGCAAGGAGCCCGTCGCACCGGAGGAGGCATGCGATGCAGCCGTTATCCCTACCTAACCCTCCAGCAGCGTTCCTGCGCCCGGATCGACCGCTGGCCTTCATCGTGGTGGGCTGTGGCGGCACCGGCTCCTACGTCGCGCAGGGACTCGCGCGGCTGATGTACGACCAGCGGCAGCGCAACGGCCTGCGGCTACTGCTGATGCTGGTGGATGGGGACGTGGTTGAAGCGGGCAACTGCGGACGCCAACTTTTCGCCCCATCCGAAATAGGGCTGAACAAAGCGCAGGCGCTGTGCGCTCGGCTCACCGCGGTGTGGGGCTTGCCAATCACCGCCGTGCCAGAGATGGCGGATACCGCACTGCTGCACGAGCTGAGTCGCGGAGCGCCAGAATTCGCCAAGGTGCTGCTTGGCTGCGTGGACACCACCCTGGCCCGCCGCCACCTCGCAGCAGCGCATGCCCACTACACCCTCACCCTGGACTGCGGCAACGCCGACCAGAGCGGCCAAGTGGCGGTGGGAACGACGATGGTAAAGGAACACCTGCGGGGGGCGCTACGCTGCGGCAGCATCGCGGCACACCTCCCCTCACCCTACATGGTCTACCCCAACCTGATTGAGACCGCCGCGCCGATGCCCCACGGCGACGCCTCGTGCGCAGCGGCGGTCGCAGCGCAGCGGCAAGGGCTGAACGTCAACCAGATCGTGGCCGACATCGCGGTGCAGTACCTCACCACATTCGTCGAAGAGCGCCGCCTCACCACCTTTCGTACCCATGTGGACATCCAGGCCTTGAGCATGCGCTCGTGGCCGATTACCCCCACGGCGCTCGCTGAGGCGACTGGCCTTGATGCGGCGTGGTTTGTGCGTGACGAGTGAGAAGTGACAGGCAGTAGAACAAATCGCGTTCCGCTGCGCCCTGGCTTCCGCGTGAAGCCAGGGCGCAGCGGTCATGAGCAGCAGAAAGAAGGAAACCCGATGACGAAGACCCAGAAAGACCAAGCGCACGTCGTTGCGCAAGACGAGGCGGAGACGGAGACGATGACGGCTGATTGGGATGTGGTGGACGCGGTGGATGAGGAAGCGCAGGGTGATGGTGACGCCGATCTCCCGCTCGGTGATCCGCAGGATGCCGCGTTGGATAGTGAGGGTGATGAGGAAGGCGCGGAGGACGCGGAGGATACAGAGGACGACGACGTGCCGCCACCGCCCCCACCGCAGCCACAGGCAGCAGCGGGCGTGATCAAACCGCTCCCGACGGGCGTCGTTCCGCTCCCGATTATCCCAGTGGGAGATCGTCGCATCCCCGTTGACGCCGACACCCTGGCCGAAGCCGCGATCTGCGCTGCCGTCTTCCAGCGCCTCGCGGACTGTGCGATGGCCCATGTGGTACACATTCTCGCCAGCGACGAGGATCTCCCGCCCTTCTACATGGACGACGCCGACCGCGACCTCCTAGCCGAACTCTTCGCCACCGACAACGCCATCGCCACCCGCGTGCGCCTCGCGGCAGGGACAAAGGTGCGGGACGCGGTGGGGTAGGGTGATGATGAGACGGGTTGTGAATTAGCATGCATGCCACTCCATACAGTTTGAACTGAGATGACGATAGAGCGAAGAGTCTATCCTGTACAAGGTAGACTCTTCGTTTCACTCCTGAGAAACAAGCGATGTCCTACGCTGGCTTCGACAAGCGAAGCCAGCGTAGGGGCGCGGCGCACTCAGCCCGTTTTTCATCGGCCAAATGGCCCACAGGCCATTTGGCACTCAGTATGACCGGATTGATGATGTTTCAAAGGGCGTTAAATAGACCGTATATGTAATTACGATAGAATGTATTGAAGTACTGTAAACCTCTCATCTTATTCGCCACCTGTTACACATAGATCATAACTAGCATAATGTATTAGATAAAATGAGCTAAGTTGTAACGAATTTAGAACAAATAAAGTAATAGACAAAAACAAACAGAGATGATATAGTTGGTTATGTTAATGAATTAGCAGGCTTTTAAGGAATCTGTCATGACTCATTTCTTACGCCACACAACTCTTCTGTTCGGTATGGTATTCGTGCTATTGTTAGTTGCGATGCCAACTTATGCTGACCCCTCAGAGCCTGAAGAGTCTACTCTTTTCCAGCCCGAATCCACATTGAATAGTATGGCTATTTACCCAGAAGTTCTGAGTGGTCGTACTGCCATCAGAATTTCTGCTTGTGCAGATGTTCCTAATTTTCAACTCAGATCTTCAATGGATGGCCCGGGTGGTTTCATTACCCAGATATTCGCGCGTTCAACTGCCTGTCCACCAAGCTACGGTAATGGATGGCGCGCTGTAGTTGATGCAGTACCTGGGCAGGTTTTCACTGTCTATGGTTGGGCTGGTGAGCAACTTCTCTCAGATGAAGCCTTCAGGCAGCGAGCGGAACGTTACACCGTGACGGTTACCGCATTAGGGCAGATTAATGTTCAGCAGCACTATGTAACGGTTCCCACAATTGATATTAATGAACCGAGCGACTGGGCGACTGTGCAGGGAACGATCACTGTGCGTGGTTGGGCAATTGACGCGGCTTCTTGGAATGGATCGGGGGTAGATCAAGTACAAATTCATAGCGGTGGGAGGCTCCTTGGCAATG
>RSAS01000279.1 GCA_003934145.1 Candidatus Viridilinea halotolerans
GTCTCTCGTCAGGCGAAAAGAGATGCTTCGCTACGCTCAGCATGACGGAGGCGTTGCGTGAGCAGCGGCGTTCCTTTTGCTCTCCTGCCATTGTTCATTCTCCTCGCCTCCTGCCTCCCTCCTCCCTCCTCCCTCCTCCCTCCTCCCTCTTCCCTCTTCCTTCCTCCCTCCTCTCGCCTCCTCCATCAGTGGAGTACACAAACATGACCCCCACAACCCCTCGCCGTGGCTTCGCCCTGAAGCCGTTGCACATCGCCGGTCTGGTGATCATTCTGCTCGCAGTGGCCTATGGTGGCGCTGGCTTCCAGAATGGCTTCCGTTCCTACACCCAAAGCATTGATGAAGCTGTGGCTGCCACCCGCAGCGTTCAGTTAGCCGGTTTCCTGGGCAGCACCGGCGAATATGACGCCCAGGGCCGCTTTACCTTTATGTTGCAGGATGAGACGGGTAAGCTGCTCAAGGTTGTCTCGCACGAGCCGCGTCCGGCCAACTTCGAGCATGCCATCAGTATTGTCGCGATTGGGCGTTATGATCAGCAGGAAGAGGCTTTTATCTCGGATCAACTGCTGGTCAAGTGTCCCTCGAAGTACCAAGAAGTACCAACCCAAAGCTAGTAAAGACAGATTATGTATCTGCTCGGCACCTTTCTGATCATCACGGCGATCGCCATGGCGTTGCTTGCCGTCGGTAGCTATGCCGTGGTCATTCGCCAGGGTGGGGCAACTCCCTTGCTCTATGGTCGTTTTGGCGTCTATGCCTCACTGGGCGCGGTGATCATGACGTGGACGTTGTTGATCGCGGCTTTTTTGGGGCGACGTTTTGATCTTGAGTATGTCAATAACTATAGCTCGCGCGATCTCGATCTCTTCTTTACCGTCGCGGCGAGTTGGGCCGGTCAGCCGGGGAGTTTCCTTGTCTGGATTCTCTTTGGGGCCATCGCTACGGTGCTGCTGATTCAGCGCGCCCGCCACTTTGAACCCTATGCGCTGCTCGTCTTTATGCTGGTGCAGGCCGGGCTGTTGACCTTTGTCTTGATCCTCAACCCTTTCAAGCCGCTGCTTGATGCCGTGACCGGCCTGCAACTTACGCCGCCCGATGGCCGGGGCCTCAATCCGCTCTTGCACAATTTCTGGATGATCATCCATCCCCCTGTCCTCTTCATTGGCTATGCGCTGGCTACTGTTCCCTTTGCCTTTGCGGTCGCGGCGCTCGTGCGGCGTGACTATGATACCTGGGTGGCGCGTGCCCTCCCTTGGGCGCTTGCTGCCTGGGGTTTCCTCGGCCTGGGCTTGGTGCTTGGTGGTTATTGGGCCTACGAGACGCTGGGTTGGGGTGGCTATTGGGGCTGGGACCCTGTTGAGAATTCGTCGCTCGTCCCGTGGCTCACGCTCACCGCGCTGCTTCACGGCATGCTGGTGCAACGGACCGGCGGTGGGCTGCGTAAGACCAACCTGCTGCTGGCGCTGCTGAGCTATGTGCTGGTCTTTTACGCCACCTTCCTGACGCGTAGCGGCGTCTATGCTAACTTCTCGGTACACTCCTTCGTGGCCGAAGGCATCTTTGGGGGGTTGGTCTCCTTCTTGGTGATTCTCTCCGTTGGTTCGCTGTTGCTGCTGCTCTGGCGCGGGCGAGACATTCCGAAACGGGCGCTGAGCGATACCTTCTTCTCGCGCGATAGCTTCTTTGTCTTGGCCATTCTGACGATCGCGCTGGTGGCGTTGGTGGTCAGTGTCGGCACCTCAATGCCGGTCATCTCGGCTATCCCCGGTGTGGGCCATACCCTCCAGGACTGGATGGGTGCCGCCTTTGAGCTTGACGATGGCACGTTGATGAATCCCCAGGCGCAGCCTTTCGAGGATGGGCGCTTTAGCTTGGCACCCAGTTTCTACCAACAGACCACGCCGCCCTTGGCGTTGGTCGCCATCATCTTGATGACGCTTGGTCCCTTGCTCGGTTGGCGTGATAGCAACCTGAGTAATCTCCTGCGCACGCTGCGCTGGCCGGCGCTCGCGGCGTTGCTGGCGACGATTGGGGCGATGTTTGTTAGCGTACGCGATCTGCTGGCACTGGCTTATGTCGCCGGTGGCACTTTCGCGCTCGGCACCAATCTAGTGATGATCCAGCGCACGCTCAAGAGTGGCTGGATGCGTATCGGCGGCTACTTGGCCCACGTCGGCTTTGCGATCATGATCTTGGGCTTTGTCGGATCGGGTGCCTATGCCACCCCCGATACGCGCCTCACGCTCGCCCCCGGCGAGCGCGTCGAACTCTATGGCTATGAGTTCATCTTCAATGGCTATCAATTGGATGAGCAAGAGCACGGCGTTCTTGATTTTACCGTCAGCAATGGCGAGCGTACCTTTAATGCGCGGCCCTATCTCTACGAAAATCGGACGATGGGCATGACCATCACCGCACCCTCGATCCATAGTTTCCTCTGGTACGACCTCTATATCTCGCCGGCGGGCTACGATCCCGAACGCGACCAAGCGCGTCCGGTGTTGGGCCAGAGTGAGTCGGCTGAAATTGGCCCCTACCAGGTCACCTTCTTGGGCTTTAATCTTGACCGTGAAGCCATGAATCAAGCCTCCGATCTGAGCGTCGGGGCAAGCCTGCGCGTGCGCTACGAGGGAACCGACTACGAAGTCGAGCCAATGGTGCAGATCGTGAACAATGCGCCCAGCGGCCAGCAAGAGTTGCAGTACATTCCCGCCGAGCTACCCGGTGGTGCCAAACTCACCATGGTTTCGCTTGATCCCGGCACGCGCCGCGTGATGCTGCAAGCCTCTGGCCCGGGGGTGGAGAATCTGCCCGTGACGGAGGCGAAAGGCGTGATTGCCGTCAGCCAGAAGCCGCTGGTGATCCTCGTTTGGGTCGGATCTGGCATCTTCCTCATTGGCGGCTTCATTGCGCTGATGCGCCGTTACCTAGAGGGCCAAGCCATTCTTGCCGGTGTCAGCCCACGGTTGCCCCGTGGCTTGCCGCTGGGTGGGGCGCGTCTTGGTTCGCGGGGAACTGGCCGCTAGACATCATGCAAGATCATTACGAGACCCTGCAAGTCCACCCCAAGGCCGACGCGGAGACGATTCGCGCGGCCTATGGGCTTTTGGCGGAACGTTATGCGGCGGAGCGCCTCGAAGGTGTCGCCGAAGAACTACAGCACCTCGCCAGCCAGCGCCGTGAGGCGCTGGAACGCGCCTTTCGTGTGCTGAGCGATCCCCAGCAGCGGGCGGAGTATGATGCGGCACTGGCCAACGTCGCGCCCGCACCAGAGGCCGCCGCCGACGAAGAGCTCGACTACCGCCCGTTGCCCCCGGCGAACCGCCAAGAGCGCCCTGCCGATTTCAATGCCCAACCGACACGACGGGCCACCCGTCAGCAGCGCGGGCGTACCTCGGCGCAGGCGCGCCAACCGGAGTGGCTGGCCCCCGCACTGATTGTGGGCGTCTGCACCTTCGTGATCGTCCTCGCCACCCTGTTGAGTACCGTCCTTGGCGCACCACCGCCTGCAGCCCCAGCGGCAACGGTGCCGCCCAACAACCCTGCGCCTGCGGCAACCCAACCGGATCTAGAGGGCATTCTTAACCAGTTCGAGACCCAGATCCTCTCGGCGCGCCAAGTGGTCAACACCGTCCCCGACCATCCCAACGCCTGGCTGCAACTGGGCCATGCCCTCTACGATAGCGTCATGGTCGTGCGCGAGCGGCTCGATCAGGGCGACCTGACAGTGCAGAGCCTCTACGTCGAACGGCTACCCCGCTGGCTCGAAGCGGCTGACGCCTACCGTCGGGCGAGCGAACTCGACCCAAGCAGTGCCCTCGCCCACGCCGACCTCGCGGCGAGCCTCTGCTACTACGGCCAGAGCATTAACGATCAGAACTACATCCGCGAAGGGCTGACCGAAGCCGAACGGGCGCTAGCGCTGGACGCTAACGAAGGACGCGCCCTGCTCGGCGCGGGCATCTGTTACGCCTTCGCCGACCCGCCGCAACTCAGTGCCGCGCTCGAACAGTGGCAACGCCTCGTGTTGTTGCCCGAAGTGGAGCCGGGGTTGATCTTTCAGGCGCGCCAGTTGATCCAAGAGTATAGCCAGTAGTGGTGGGATGATGCGCGGGAACTAGGTTCCCGCGCCTCCTTCCCTTTCATTTCCGCCGCCGCCGCCGCCGCCGATCCCCCCGCTGCACCATCGTGCGCCAGGCACCGTCGGTGTCTACGGGGCGGGTGAGTTGGCTGTCGCTCAGGCGGTTGGCTTGGGCGTCGTTGAGCGCGGCGAGGTCGCGCTCGCGCGCCTCGTCGTCGGGGGTACGCCGCACAAATGCGGCCCACGCGCGCCACAGCACGATGGCCAGCAGCGTGAAGGCCAAGCCGATGCCAATAAAGAAGAAAAAGCCGCTCACGGCCTGCCATCCCGCCGCAGCTTGAAGAAGATGCCCGCCGCTTCGGTGCGGTTGCTTACCCCTAGCTTCTGGTAGATATTTTGCAGGTGAAACTTGACCGTATTATCACTCACCTGCAAGCTCTGCGCGATCTGGGTGTTGGTGAGCCCTTGGGCCACGAGAGCCAAGACTTCGGCCTCGCGCTCGGAGAGGTCGGTCGAGGGGCCAGGGCGCTGGCGTTGCTGGCGCAGCCAACGCCGCGCCGCCTGCGGGAAGACCAATTGCCCTTGGTAGACCTGCCGGATACACGCTACCGTCTGCTGGGGCGCTTCCGTCTTCAGCGCAAAGCCATCCGCCTCGGCTTCCAGGGCCGACTGCATCGTATCGCCATCGTAGAAGGCCGAGAGGATCAGCACCTTGATCGGCAACCCTGCCGCCCGAATCGCTTCGAGGCAGGCCAACCCGCCGACGCGCGGCATCTGCAAATCCAGTACCACCACATCGGGCGTGAGTTGGCGCACCGCATCCAAGACCTGATCGCCATCGTTGGCCGTACCAACGACCACCATATCCCCCTCGCCCTCAATCAGCGAGCGCAGGCCTTCAAGGACAAGGGCGTGATCATCGGCGAGAAAAACACGGATCATAGCTTATGTCACCGGCACTTCAACTCGAATACGTGTACCTGTACCAAGAACACTTTCGATGCTAAAGTGGCCACCGAGCAACCCAACCCGTTCGCGCATACCATCAAGACCAAAATGGCCGGCCATGGGGTTGCGCAGGATGGCGGCCACATCAAAACCACGCCCATTATCGGCAACCTCCATCACGAGCGAGGCCGTCGCGCTGCTGAGCGTGACGGTATGTTGGTCGGCTTCGCCGTGGCGCACCGCATTGGAGAGCGCCTCTTGGAGGATGCGATAGAGGCTAATCTTCACCGGCAACTCTACTGCAGGCAAGGCACCATCGAGCACGAGATCGACGGGATTGCCCGTCATCTCTTCGTGCTGAATGAGCAGCCCCTCAAGGATCGAAACCAGATCACGGCGCTCAAATTCAGGTGGGCGAAACGTGCCCATAAAGGTACGGATTTCGTTGAGCGCGTTCTCGAGCAGCGAGATACTGCGCCGAATCCGTTCTAACTCCTCAGGCGGTTCATCATGTTGCTGCGCCATCCGGCGCTGCGCGACATAGAGCTGCGAGAGTGCCGCAAAGATATTTTGTACCGGGCCGTCGTGAATATCGAGAATAATCCGCCCGACTTCACGTTCGGCAATTGCCAAAAAACGCCCACTCGCCTCATGGAGTTCTGCTGTCTGCTGATTGACCATGGCCGCGTCGCCTTTCGCTGATTAGGCGTATTATACACGGCTTGGTCACAATGAGGGTGCAGGAGAACTATGTGCTCTTGCCCCCTCATTGCTACGGCGCTGCGCTCTACATGCGCTTTTTTACCGCAAATGGGGCAAGGCGGCATACTCCAGTGCTTGCCAGATGCAGATGGGCAAGCCAGCTCCGATAAAGCCAGCCATCACCATGCGTTCGTAGTCTTGCCATGTGACGGTTTGGCCTTGAGCCGTCGCGTTGCGGGCACCAAGCATGACAGGCAGACCAACGAGCATGACGCCGCCAATGACCTCGGCGGCCACCCAGGAGGGTTTGATCGGCAACGAGCGTTCAAGTCCGGCGAGGGCCATGGCGTAAATGGTAGCGAGACTAGCCGTAGTACGGGCCACTTGGAAGGGTAGATGCTCGGGGCGCGTAACGCTAACGACGTTCATTGAGGGTGTCCTTTCATGGTGGGTTAGCACTCAGCAGGACAAACGTCGCCCCGAGGGGGGAATTTCCTGAGAAAGAGATTACTACTCGATTACAAGAGCGGGAGGATGCGCGGGAACCTGGTTCCCGCGCATCCTCCCGCTACCCGGTGGGGCGTGGGGCGCAGCCCCACAGATTTCAGCCGCGCCCAAACCTTTTCCCGTTGCGTGTTGGCGGCGAAGCCGCCAACACGCAACAAAAAAACCTATTGCGGCAATTCTGCGGCAAGCTGGCTAAGAAATTGATGCAGAAAAGCGGTGCGCTGTTCGGCCTCAGCCCGCCCGGCTTTGGTATGCATCGTTTCAGCCAACCCGAGGAGCTTGGTATAGAGGTGATCAAGGATAAAACTGTTCTCGTCGGGCGTGCGTTGGCGGGGTAAGGGCTCGCTTGGATCGTAGAGGGGCAAGCCAAGCTGCCCACCAAGCATCAGGCAACGGGCGAGGCCGACGGCACCCAAGGCGTCAAGGCGATCGGCATCTTGCACGATGCGCGCTTCGAGCGTCAAGGGGGCAATGGACGCCGAGAAGCTATGGGCGAGGATGGCGTGGGCAATCGCAGGAATGTGGAACGGCGGATACCCAGACATGGCGAGGAAGGAACTGGCTGCCGTAGCCGCCATCGCCGAGGCCATGGGGCGTTGCAGCGCATGTTTGGACACCACGGCACAATCATGCAACCAAGCCGCCGGAATGACAATGGCGAGGTCGGCCTTTTCGGCGTTGGCCAATGTGCGCGCATTCTCGACGACACGGCGAACGTGTTCTCGGTCGTGGGCGGCATCGCTTTGGCTCGCGTTGCGTTCGATAAAGGCCGCGAAGCGTGGTTCCCAAATGGTGAGATCAATCATAGGAGTAGTGAAGAACAAGCGAGTAAAAGAACAGAAGATCAGAAGAACGGAGGAACAGCTAATACCATCTACTATTGAGCCTGCCGCATTGTCACCCTGAGCGCAGCGAAGGGTCTCTCGTAGTGACCAAAAGAGATGCTTCGCTGCGCTCAGCATGACAAGAGTGCGGAAACTTCAAACGTAGTTGGTGTAACGGGCGTTTAGGCTTGAAGTTTGTCCCGTTCGTAGGGGCACGGCACCGCCGTGCCCTTCCCGTCTGCGCTGCGCCCTATCTATTTGGCGCCGCAATCGTGATCAGGCGGTGGCTCATATCGGCAACGCTGCCATTAACGACGACCGCATCGCCGATACAGGATACAAGCGTGACGAGTTCGCGGCCTTGCGGCAGAATGTATTCAATCTGATCGGGTGTGGCTCTGACTTGGTTAATCACGCTGTAGGCATAGGCGTTGCCAGCGGCATCAAAAAGGGTAAGGTTCGCGCCGACGGCGAGTTCGCTGAGGCGGGCAAAGGGGGCAGGGCGATCTGGGTCGGAGCGGAAGGGTAGGACGTGCCCCCAAAGGACGATATTCTCGCCATGGCCGGGGCGCGCACTTAGGTTGTACCAAACCACATCGTGGGGCAGGACAATCGGGACGCGTTGGGCATCAAGGCCTTCAGGTAAAACTTCACGGTCAAGGCTGATCGCCGGAATAACCACACGCACTGGCCCACTACTGGCTGGCCCGGCGGGCCTTGACGCAACGCTGGCGCTGGGTTCGGGCGAAGGTGTCGCGGTTGCCGTGGGTTCGGGCGAAGGCGACGCGGTCGCCGTGGGTTCGGGCGAAGGCGACGCGGTCGCCGTGGGCTCAGGTGAGGGCGACGCGGTCGCCGTGGGTTCAGGTGAGGGCGACGCGGTCGCCGTGGGTTCGGGCGAAGGCGTCGCGGTCGCCGTGGGTTCGGGCGAAGGCGTCGCGGTTGCCGTGGGGGCGATCACCTGAGCAACTTGGGCTTGATTCAGGCGCGGTGGTTCTGCGGGCTGCTGCGCAGTTTCACTGGCGCTACAGCCCACAAGGAGCAGGATAAGGAATAGAAAGAAAAGACCTGTTTGTTGCCGCATAGATTGACTCAACTTGTTGCTGAAACCGCGTTTTGTCCGCCCATGAACGCAAGCGGGAGAGGGGAGACTACACTTGATGGTAGCTTTTCCAATCAGAAGAAGTTTGGATGGCGTACAGATTTTCTGTCCATGTTAGATCCTCCTCGCGTCTCGCGTCTCGCGTCTCGCGTCTCGCGTCTCGCGTCTCGCGTCTCGCGTCTCGCGTCTCGCGTC
>RSAS01000545.1 GCA_003934145.1 Candidatus Viridilinea halotolerans
GGGAGAGGGGGCAGGGGGTGAGGGCCATCCGTGGCATCCCAATCACCTGTCCGTGGCTTGTCGAGCAAATGTTCTATCCACTCATGAACGCCATGCGGGCGAGGGGGCCAGGGGGTGAAGGTCATCCCTGGCATCCCCATAACCTATGGTCTAGGGCAACCCTCGTGCTCATCCTCAGCCTGACTTGCAACCTCTGGCTCTATTTTGGTATCATGCGCTACGAACCCCGCGTCTACCATGAATTCGATCTAGTGAACACCAGCCTGGGCCTAGCTGCGCGTGCGCCCTGGCGCAGCGACGACGCGGCGTTGCGCAGCGTGGCGATCTACCTGCCGCAAACGGCGCGTCTGAGCGAGCCGGTGCGCTACTTGGGCTGGGGTTTGCCTGCATCGGGCATCTACGGTGACGCGCCGCTGCCCAACGCCGGACCGGCCCTGATCATGCTGCCCGCAACGGCCAGCGCCGACGAACAGGCGCGGGCGCTGGCCGCCCTCGGCCCCGACGGACGCGCCCTTGGTGCTACCGCCTATTACCCTGGCAGCAACGACGCAATCACCCTCGCCTTCGGGCGCGGTACCGCCGCCGAACGACTCGTCGCAATGATTCGCACAGGCGGGAGGTAGGGAAGAATCTGATTCCTCCCTACCTCCCGCCCCAAGGAACAACACCTATTATGTCCAAACTTAACCCCGACGAAATCGCGCAACAGTTCGAGGGCCTCAGCGGCTGGCGCTTGCAAGACGCAACCCTGAGCAAGACCTACAAACTGTCCGGTTTTCCTGCCGCCATTGCCTTTGTGACCCACGTAGCCTTTTTGGCCGAAGCGGCGGGCCACCATCCCGACATTGATATTCGCTACAACAAAGTGACCCTGACGCTCACCACCCACGATGCGGGCGGGCTTACCGCGAAGGATTTTGCGCTGGCCGCTGCCGCTGATGAGGCCATGGGCTGATCTTTCGGGGAGGGCTGCGCCCTCCCCGAAGCCCTCCCCAAGCCTGAAGTTCCAGAAAGCGACCTCACAAGGTCTTTGCTGGTGGCGTTCCAGTGCAGAAGAGCAGCGTGGCCGTAAACAACGTCAGCCGTGCCCTCATGCCTTCTCCTTGCGCATCTCCGTATGCAGCCAGCGTACAAAAAAGTGCGCGTGATGTGAGCGACTCTCGGGATCTGAGATTTCTTCGAGCTTCTTTAAAATCTTCTTTGCATCAGCATGTTCCCATCGGTCGAGAGATAGGTGTGAGCTTGTCGTTGGGGGGGCTGCGCCCCGCCCCCCCCCGCCGGAGATGACTTTGACGTAGCCCTACCCGGAGGTTGTGAAGGTGTCAACGCGCTTGACAGACCATCAACCCCTGTGGTATTCTAGCGACGGCTGTTATCCTTCGTTCTAGATCGATTAAACAAATTATGGGCGCTCGTTTTGTGCATAACTTCCTTATCGGCGGCCTCGTACTCCTCCTTAGCCGGTGGAGCAGTTGTCGTTAGGGAGGGTCAGACAAGACCCTGGCAGCCTGAGTAAGACTGAGCCTCCCGGACATCACCGGGGGGTTTTTTATGTTTGTTTTGGTGTTGCTGCGCGGCATAGCCGCGCAGCAACACCAGGGGGATGGAGGGCGGCATCCCCCTCCGGCGGGGCGCGGGGGCACGGCCCTCGCAAACACCCCCTCCGGCGGGGCGCGGGGGCACGGCCCCCGCAAACACTCCCTCCGGCGGGGCG
>RSAS01000919.1 GCA_003934145.1 Candidatus Viridilinea halotolerans
CTGGAGCCAATGCGGGGGCTCGAACCCCGGACCTGCTGTTTACGAAACAGCTGCTCTACCAACTGAGCTACATTGGCCTGACCCACAAAGTCACCCGGATTATAGCTTAGCCCCTTTTTCCTGTCAAATGGGGGGGTGACGCAACGTTTTGCTGGCACCGACCGCGCCGGGCGGCTGGCTGGGGATGCCGACTAAAGTCGGCACTACCTATGGCGCAAACTGTAAAGTTGTCACGAACCTTATTCTTACAAATTTTTACGCCCCACCCACCCGCACCCCAGCGGGGGCAGTGGTATACTGAACAGCGGAATTCGCGCCCAAAGCGGAGCTTGATCATGCGTCTGATTCTTGTGCGCCACGGCGAGACGCCGTGGAATGTGACGTTGCAGTACCAGGGGCAAGCCAATGTCCCGTTGAATGAGCGTGGCCGCGAACAGGCTCGCCGTGCGGCGCAACGCCTCCAAGCCTATGGGGTGTCGGCGCTCTATAGTAGCGATCTCGCTCGCGCATGGGAGACGGCGGAAATTGTTGGTGCTGCGCTCAAATTGACGCCGGAGCCGTTGCCGCAACTGCGTGAGATTGATGTTGGACAGTGGGAGGGTCTGACGCCTGAAGAGCTCTACCGCCGTTTTCCTGATCATATGGCTGAATATCGGCGCGACCCGGCGCGTACCGTGCGGCTCGGTGGCGAGAGCTACGCCCAACTCCAAGAGCGGGCGCTCGTGGCCCTTAACCTGATCGAAGAGCGCCACCGCACCGATGCGGTGATTGCCGCTGTTTCGCATGGCGGTACGATTCGCGCCCTCCTCTGCCACATCATCGGCCTTGATCTGGGCAACTTTGGACGCATGTGGCTCGACAATGGCGCACTGAGCGAACTGCGCCATGGCCGCAACGGCTGGCGCCTCATGCGCTTCAATGATAATGCGCACGTTGAGGAGATGATTGCCGAGGGCGGGGAGTAGAGTAGGGCTACGTCAAAGGTACCTCCGGTGGGGGTTCGGGGGAGGCGAAGCCTCCCCCGAAGAACTTTTTTTCTTTCGTTTTGGCGGCTTCGCCGCCAAAACGAAAGAAAAAAGAGGGTTTGGGGCGTAGCCCCAACGACTTTGACGTGGCCCTAGGGGAGTAGGCGCGGCGGGAGGCGGGACGCGGGAGCGGGGGCGCGCTGCGTCAAAAAACCTGTCTGATCTGAAAGGGATTGATCCATGGCCCTAGACGACCTTCAATGTCCCCTGCCGCTCAGCAATTATCCCAACGTCACGCTGGGCCATGGCGGGGGCGGGCGTTTGAGCCAGCAACTGATCGAGGGCATGTTGCGGCCCGCGCTCAGCAATCCTGCCCTTGATGTACTGCACGATGGGGCGCGTCTGGCGGTGCCAAGTGGCCAACTGGCTTTCACCACCGATTCTTATGTGATTAGCCCGCTCTTTTTTCCTGGGGGCGACATTGGTTCGCTGGCGGTTCATGGCACGATCAACGACTTGGCGATGTGCGGCGCCCAACCTCTGGCGCTCTCCGTCGGGTTGATCATTGAAGAAGGCTTGCCCATGACCACCCTCTGGCGTATCGTACAGCGTATGCAGGCTGCCGCACAGAGCGCCGGGGTGGCGATTGTTACCGGCGATACCAAGGTGGTCGAGCGTGGCAAGGGCGATGGCATCTTCATCAATACCAGCGGCATCGGCATAATTCCCGCAGGCATCACCATTGATCCCCGGCGGGCCGCAGCAGGCGATCTGGTGCTGCTCAGCGGCCCCATTGCCAATCACGGCATTGCCATTATGTCGGTACGCGAAGGCTTGGCCTTTGAGACCGCCCTAGAGAGCGATTCAGCGGCGCTGCATGGCTTGGTTGCGGCGCTGCTTGCCGCCGTCGGCGAACATGTGCATGTCTTGCGCGACCCGACGCGCGGCGGGGTGGCTTCGGCGCTGAACGAGATCGCCCAAGCGGCGGGGGTGGGCATCAGCCTTGACGAAACGGCCATTCCGCTCGACGAGGCGGTGCGCGGCGCATGCGAGATGCTCGGCCTCGATCCGCTCTATGTCGCCAACGAGGGCAAGTGTCTCGCGCTTGTCGC
Source organism: Candidatus Viridilinea halotolerans (assembly GCA_003934145.1). Taxonomy (GTDB): domain Bacteria; phylum Chloroflexota; class Chloroflexia; order Chloroflexales; family Chloroflexaceae; genus Viridilinea; species Viridilinea halotolerans. Next base: position 2,078 of record RSAS01000919.1, read on the forward strand.
CCGCGAGCATGGCGAAGCCGCGCTCGCTAGCCTGCGGGCGCACCCCTTGGGCCAGCGGGCGGCGATCATTGGCCACGTGCAGCAGGATCGCCCCGGGCGGGTGACGCTGCGCTCGCGCATTGGTGGCAGCCGCGTGGTAGACATGCTCAGTGGCGAGCAGTTACCCAGGATTTGCTAAAGTGAGGCGATGGAACACGATCAACTCCAATTTGATTTGCGCCAAGCGCCCAGTGTACGGCTGCTGAAGAGTCCCCATGCGCCGCTGATTATCAGCTTTTTGCACCGCGCCTTCAAGCAGGAGCAACGGGTGACCGTCTCCTACGCGGCCCTCCACGAGCGGTTGGATGCCACGCTGGATACGCTCAACGAGCGCCATCCCGGGCTCTATGCACTCAATGCTGCGGCCTACCTCAAGCAATGGAGCGATGAGGAGCATCAGTTGTTGCGCATCAATGTGCGCAGCAGCGATGATGAGACAACGGTTGAACTGACCGCCGACGCGGAACGGGCACTGGCTTGGGTTGAGGAGTTGTACCGCCGCGAATTTGTCGGTACCGAATCGCGCTTTCTCGCCATCTTCCAACTGCTCGAAGAGGTGGTGGTGCGCAGTAGCGCCGATGTGGAGCAGCGCCTTGCGCAACTCGAACAGGAGCGGGCGGCGCTTGAAGCCGAGATGTCCCACATTCGGGCGACGGGGCGCGTCGAGCCGCTGACCTCCACCCAGATCAAGGAGCGCTTCCTGCAGGCGGGCGAAGTGGCGCGCCAATTGCTGCGTGACTTTGCGGCGGTTGAACAGAATTTTCGGGCGATTGCGCGCAATGTTCAAGAGCAACAGTTGCAGCCGGAGGCGCGCAAGGGCGCGGTGGTGGGTTATGTGCTCGATGCCGATGAAGCGCTGCATGCGTCGGATCAGGGCCGTAGTTTCTACGCCTTTTGGGAATTTTTGACCGTACCCGCCAAGCAGGATGAACTGCGCTCGCTGATCGATCAGGTCTATGGGCTGAAGGCACTGCGCGATCTGGCGCCCAATCACCCCCTGCTGCGCCGCATGACCCGCACGCTGCTCGAAGCGGGCGAAAAGATTGTCCAGTCGAACCATCGGCTGGCCGAGCAGTTGCGCCGCATGCTCGATGATCGCGCCCAAGCCGAGAGCCGACGGGTGCGCGAATTGATCGATGCGCTCAAGGTGCAGGCCGCCCGCCGCGCCGATGAGCCGCCGCTTGAACAGCCGATCCTCGAACTCGAAGGCGCGCCCGAAGTCAGCCTGCTCATGGAAAAGACCCTTTGGGAACCCCAAGTCGCCACTGTGTTTGACCTGCAACCACAAGCAACTGGCACCATAGCGGACGCAGCGAGTCTGCATGCGCTCTATCGCCAATTCTACGTAGACGAGCAGCAACTTCAGCAGCGTATCGAGACACTGCTCGAAACACGGCCTACCTGCACCCTCGCGGAGATCCTCGTCGCCTACCCAGCAGAGAAGGGGCTTGCCGAATTGTTGGGCTACCTCATCATTGCCAGCCGCACGCCGCACCACACCATCGAACGCGAAGTGACCGAAGTAGTGCGTTTACCCGCCACCGCCGATCTCGCCGAACGCACGATCGCGGTGCCGCGCGTAGTCTTTCGGAGCGCCTACGACAGGGGGTAGCGCCCCCGTCCGGCGCTCTCAGGTATACAGTTTTTGAGAAGCTTTGGATGCGATGTAAAGGGTTTTCTGATGCAAAGCAGACAAACAACCTGCCAGGTGCGCGCCGTGCAGCCGCCAGTGGTACGCCAAAAATCCAACGGCGCGCACCTGGCAGGTTTTGGGGGCGACCAAGGGCTTATGAGACCGAGCAGGTGGGGCGCGGTAGGCTCTTTGCGTACCACAAGCGGCTGCACGCGCCCCACCTGCCAGGTCAGGGGCGTGGCGACGAGTTGGATAGATGTCAAAAACGCTTTACACACCAAGAGAGATTGCCTTGTCTCGTTTTGCCGCATCAGAAAGCTGAATGAACAAGTTCGTGCTACAATACGTCAAATCGAACAGGAGGAACTGGGCATGGCTACCTTTGTCACGAGCTTCGAGGAGCTTGCCGGTAGGGAGGGTGAAGCGCGGGGTTTGGTTAAAGACCAGTCAATCTTGGTCTTGAGCCTCTTGGAGCGGCGCTTTGGCCCGCCCCCGCCGGAGGTGCAGCAACGTGTGGCGACCTTGTCTTCGGATGAGCTGCTTGCGTTGGGTGAGGCACTCTTCGGTTTTGCACGTATGGATGAGGTGAGCGTGTGGTTGCAGATGCGGGGCACCTATGCGTCCTGAGCAGCTTGCGCCCTACGCCCCTGCCGTGATTCGCCTCCTGCAGGGGACGCTCGCCCCCGATGATACTAGCGCCTGGAATCTGTTGTTGCAGCATGAGGCGCTGGTGCGCGACTATGTGGCCAAAATTGGCCTCGAGTTGGTGTTGCACGAGGCCGATGGCTACGCTTTTCTGCGCCAGCCGGAGTTGGAGGGTGAGGATGGGGCGACGATTGCCCTGCCGCGCCTTACGCGGCGTGACCGTTTGACCTACCATGTCACGCTGCTCTGCGCCCTCTTGCGCGAGCGTTTGGATCAGTTTGAAGCGAGTACGCCTGCGAGTGATCGTCTGATTCTGACGAGTGACGATCTGCGCGAGTTGCTGCGTCCCTTCCTGCGTGAACGCGGCGATGAACGGGCACTTGTGCGCAAGATTGACGAGACAACCAATCGAGTCGTTGATCTCGGCTTTCTGCGCCGTCTCGCCAACGATAAGCGCTATGAAGTACGCCCGATTCTTAAGGCTCGCATCGGCTCCGAAGTCCTGGCTGAGGTATTGAGTACATTGGAACAGCATGCATTATCAACAAGTGTTTGACGATCAACCCCAACCACGCGAAGGCTTTCGCCTGCAACGTCTGGAGGTCTATAACTGGGGTACATTTCACAACCATGTCTGGATTATTGCACCACAGGGAAGTACATCTCTGCTCACGGGCGCAAATGGATCGGGAAAGTCTACGCTGGTGGATGCCCTCTTGACCCTGTTGGTGCCAGCGCGTCCGCGTAACTACAACCAGGCCTCTGGTTCGCTGAAGAAGGAGCGCGACGAGCGCACGTACGTGCGTGGGGCCTACGGACGCATCAAGGATAACGAGAGCCACCATGGCGTGGTGCAATACCTGCGCGACAAGAGTAGCTACAGCGTCCTTTTGGCCTGTTTTGGCAATGAACAACTGAAGCAGACGGTCACCCTGGCGCAGGTCTTTTACTTTGGCAAAGATGACGAACTGAAAAAGCTGCACATTGTTGCGCCACGGGAGCTTTCGATTTTAGAACACTTTCAACTCACGCAGGCCGATGAAATTAAACGCGCCATGCGCAGCCTGGGGGCTGAGGTCTACGACGAATTTGCCAAATATAGTCGCGATTTTCTCAAACGCTGTGGCCTGCGCTCCGCTAAGGCGCTCGATCTCTTCAATCAGACGGTGGCGATCAAAGAGATTGGCGGGCTGAATACCTTTGTGCGCCAACATATGTTGGAAAAGAGCGATGCTCAAGGGCGCATCGATCTGCTACGCGAACACTACAAAAATCTCACCAGCGCTCACGATGCGATTGCCAAAGCCGAAGCGCAGTTGGATAGGTTGCGCCCCCTGCTGGCCGAAGCCGAGCAGCATGCCCAACTCCAAGCGCGCATTGTCGAAGCGGAGCGCTGCGCGACGCACGTTCCTTCCTTTTTTGCTCGCCGTAAATACGACCTGCTGGCGCAGGCTATCGCCCACGCCAGGGGCGAATGTGAGCGCTACAGCGCCCAGCGGGCCGCTGTGGCGGCGCAACTTGAGGCTAAACGGCAGCAGGATCGTGACCTCTACGCCGCGATCACCAATGACCAGATCGGTCAGCGCCTCGCTTCGTTGGCGCAGGAGCTTGAGCGCGTGGGTGAGCGTATGGCCGAGCGGCGCAAACGGGCCGAACGGTATGATCGCGTGGCTGCGCAACTCGGCTTTGCCACGCTTGCCGATGAGAAGAAATTCCACGCCACCATGCGCCTCAGCGAGCAGACCCTGCCCAACATTGATGCTGAATTGGCTAAACTTCAGGCAGCGCGCGACCAACGCAAGCAGGAAGAGGGCCGTCTGGTGGCGGAGTGTCAGCACCTGCGCGCTGAAGTTGTCTCGTTGCAGCAGCGCAAGAGCCGCATTCCGGCGGAAGATGTACGTCTACGCGCTGAATTGGCGAGCGCCCTCGAACTTCCCGAAGAGGTGATGCCCTTTGTCGGCGAGTTGCTGAAGGTGCGCGACGATCAGAAGGCGTGGGAAGGGGCCATCGAGCGGCTGCTGCGCGGTTATGGCCGCCAGATCCTCGTGCCCGAAGAGCACTACCGCCGCGTGGCAGGCTATGTTGATGGGGCGAACCTGCGCGGGCGTTTGGTCTACCATCGTGTGGGTGAGCGCCGCGTGCCGCCCCATACCAGTGGCCTCGATACCGCTGCCCTAATCTTCAAGCTGGAGATCAAGCCCGGCAGCGCCCTGCACGACTGGCTCAAGGGCGATCTGATCGATCATTGGGACTACATCTGCTGCGATGAGCTCAGCCAGTTTCAACGCGAACGGCGGGCGCTCAGCCTCCAGGGCCAAGTCAAGAGCGGCGGGTCGCGCCACGAGAAGGACGACCGCTTTGCGCTCAATGACAGCAAACGCTACGTGCTGGGCTGGGACAACCGCGAGAAGATTGCGGCGCTCAAACAGGAGTTACAGACCCTCGAACGCACGTTGCAAGAGGTACGCAAAGCGATTCAGGCCAACGAGCAGCGCAGCGCCCAGTGGAAACAGCGCCAGCAGCACCTGCGCGACCTGTTGGCCTTCACCAGCTACGCGGAGCTCAACTGGCGCGCCGACGAGCAGCAGATGCTGACCCTCAAGACGCAGCAGCGTGAGCTTGAAGCGAGCGCCGACCACTTGCAACAGCTTCAGCAACAGCGCACGCTGCTGCTCGCACAGATTGAGGCCGAAAAGCAGCAACTCGACCAATTGAACCAAGTGCTTGGCACGCTTGAGAGCGATCTGAAGCGTTTTGTGCAGCAGCAGGCCAGCGTCGCCGCGCAGTTCGAAGACGCTACGACCGCTCCCGAAAGCATTGTGGCCAGGATCGAAGCCGATCTCAAAGGCAAAATTGTGCGCCTCGAGACGATTGATCAGCTTCAAGGCGAGAGTGAACGCTTCTACCACAACAGCAGCAAAGCGCTCAGTGGCAACCTCAACAAACTCGAAAGCAACGTCGTCGCCCAGATCGTCAACTTCAAACGCGACTACCCCGCCGACACGTTGGATCTCGACAACTCAATTGCTGCAGTAGCCGAATGTCGGCGCATGCTTGCCCGCATCGAACACGATGATCTCCCCGCCCACAAAGAGCGCTTCAAACAATGGCTCGACGGCAAGGTACTCGACTCGATCATTGGCTTCCAGAGTGCGCTCGATACGCAAACCGAAACGATTCGCGAGAGTGTCGCCACCCTCAATCGCTCGCTGCACATGATTGACTACACGCCAGCGACCTACATTCGCTTGCGCGCCGATCCCACGCACGATCTGGAAGTACAAGCATTTCGGCGGCAACTACGCGCCTGCATTCCCGACGTGGGCCAGCGCAGCACCGACGCGCACGAGGCCAGCTTCCAGCGCATTCGAGCGCTGATTGAACGCTTTGAGACCGAAGAGCGCTGGACGAACAAGGTCGCCGACGTGCGCAACTGGCTCGACTTCGCCGCCGAAGAGCGCTACCGCGAGGACGACAAAGAGAAGAGCTTCTACTCCGACTCTTCGGGCAAATCGGGCGGCCAGAAGGCCAAACTCGCCTACACCATCCTTGCCTCGGCGATTGCCTACCAGTACGGGCTAGACCAAGAGGAGCAGCGGGCACGCACCTTCCGCTTCGTAGTGGTGGACGAAGCTTTTAGCAAATCGGACGAAGAGAATGCGCGCTACGCGATGAACCTCTTCAAGCAACTCAACCTGCAGTTGCTGGTGGTCACCCCCCTCGACAAGACCCACGTCGTTGAGCCTTACATCGAAGCGTGCCACTTTGTGAGCAACACCGCCGACGAAAACGACTCGCGGGTGGTCAACCTGACCATTCACGAATACCATGCGCAAAAAGTGGCATTTGGCCAACTGGCGCAGCGTGAGGCGTGAAGCCAGAGACGCGGGACGCGGGACGCGGGACGCGGGACGCGGGACGCGGGACGCGGGACGCG
>RSAS01000658.1 GCA_003934145.1 Candidatus Viridilinea halotolerans
TTGCAATGCGATTCCAGAAGGGGGCGCACACGTTTTCTGTCCGCCCTTAAACCGCGTGGCGGGAGAGGGGGGGCGGCGTCAAGATTTTTGGCGTTGCAGTGAATGGTGAGTCTTATTTCCTGCTTCCTTCCCTACACGGTGACGCCAATCACTGGCACTTCGATCAGCGCGAATTTGTTGGGCTCGGCTGCTGCATTGAACATGAGTTGCGCAAGTGGCCCGTAGGGGCCGCGATAGGCGCTTTTGTAGGCGCTGATGATCTCCTCTTCGTCGCTGAGTCGGAGGATGGTGGTGTGGTAGGCACGGGTGATGCCGTTGCGTTGGGCAATGTCGAGCGCGAGGGCGGCCATGCCTTTGCGTCCGCCAGAGAGGAGTATGGCGTGATCGTGCGGCGGCTGGTTGTCGCGGGTGCTCTGTGCGCTGACGACGGCTTGCTGTAGGCTGGCTTGGAATGGCTCTATGGCGGCGTCATCATCAAGGTCGGCAATGGCGGCGGGGTATGCGCTGAAGGGAATGTTGCATCTGTTGCAGACATGCTTGAGTAGGTTTGCGCCATCAGCGATGGAGCGGTCGTGTGCTGGGTAGACGATGTGGAGTCCGGCGATGATTTGGCCATGCGTGGCAAGGAGGGCGCAGGCTTGGGTAACCACCAGCGGGCTGTCGCCGAGGGGGGCGATGAGTTGGAGGGAGCTTGCGCGGACGGGTTCTTCGCCGGGGATGGGGGCAAATGGCGTTGCTTCCCCGAAGATGTGGTGGTAGAAAGAGCGTGCGCTTGGGACGATGGTGATGGGACGGGGAGGTTGGCCCTGTTCGGCGGACGCGAGCCAACGCCGGAGCGCAGGGCCATCGGCGAGGCGGATGTGAGGGATGTGGACAAGGTTGAAGCGGCTGGCCGGTGGTGTAAAGGCATGCCTCCGTTGCTCGGTGCTGAAGGTAGTGAGTTGATGGCTGGTAAATTGCCTATCGGCTAGGTCGCCCTCGCGGTCGTGCAGGTGGAGGATAGCCTCAACGCAGTGGTAGAAGCTGGCGGGTAGCGCCATCAGTGCCGAGATATGTTTACGCCCGCCCGAAATACCCAAGAGTACGTGATTGCCGCAACGCTCATGATATGCGAGGCGTGTGCAGAGGTGGCGTAGATAGCAGAGACTCGTTTCGGTTGTCGTGGCGTCGGCAAAAGGGAGTTCCACACCTACCACGGGGGCGCTCTGTATGCTGGCAAGATAGTCTTCCAGCAGCGCAAAGCCCGCGCCAATCCAGCGATCTTCGGCCACTGCCGGGTAAAAGATCTCGATCTGATTGAGTGTCTTGCCTTGTGCGTGGAGTGTGTGAACCAGGGCAGCAATGACGGCGGGGGAGTCGCCGAGGTTGGCGATGAGCGTAGAGGCCATGGAGCACTACCTTTCAGACAAGGCGGGTGTTTTGACGCAACGGTGCAACGATTTTAGGCATTAGGGATGGTTTCGCCTTGCGGCGATCTGCTTTACAGTTTGACGGGAGGTATGGAGGGCTACGCCCTCCATACCTCCCGCTGGGATGGGGGAGATTGCGGGGGCCATGCCCCCGCACCCCCAGCGCGACAGTGGTAAATGGTAAAGTGGCTACGAACCGTCCCATAGTGCAAAAGGAACGCTGTTGCTCACGAAGCGCTTGTCATGCTGAGTACGAAATGGCCCGCGGGCCAGTGGCCTGTGAGAAACAAAAGTTCTGTCA
>RSAS01000777.1 GCA_003934145.1 Candidatus Viridilinea halotolerans
CCACGGATGGCCCTCACCCCCTGCCCCTCTCCCACGTTGTGGGAGAGGGGGGAAGGTTGCGCGATTCTTGGCGTTGCAATGAGGTTCTTGCGGGCAACGCACACGTTTTCTGTCCGCCCCCGCACCCCCGCAGGGCGGGGGGATGCGAAACAGAACGACAGCTACCCCCTATCCCCTACCCCCTATCCCCTACCCCCTACCCCCTATCCCCAAACCTATGTTTCTTCGCTTCGTTCTTGCTTGGCTCGTTGGCACGGTTGCCGCCCATCTCCTTGCCCCGTCGCTGCTCGCGCTCGGTAGCGCTATTGGTGGCCTGTTGCTGTTGGGGTTGCTTGGGCGCGACGCGCCCCGCATGCGTCATGGTGCCATCTTGGGCCTCGCGCTTGTGCTGGGTGCTTTGCGCTACAGCGCGGGCCTGCCCAATTTCGGGCCGAGCCATATTGTGACCCTCGCCGATCAGGGGGAACTGGTGGTGGCTGGTGTCGTCGCAGAAGCGCCGCGCCAGAATGCAACCAGCCAACGTCTCATCCTCACCGTCGAGGCGGTACAGACTGCAGCAGGTAACCAAGCCGCTGAAGGGCGCGTTTTGGTCGTGCTGCCCAGCTACCCGGCCTATAGCTACGGTCAACGCCTGCGCGTGCGCGGTGCGCTCAGCCAACCCCGTGCCGCCGAACGCGAGGGTGAGTTTGATTACCGCGCCTATTTAGCCCACCGCAATATTTTTGTCATCATGGCCGAACCCAGTGAAACGCGCCTGCTGACGGGCAGCAGCGGCAACCCCGCGCTCGCCGCGCTGCTCAGGTTGCGCGAGTATTGTCGCAGCATTTTGCTACGCACCCTGCCCGAGCCGCAAGCTGCGCTCGCCGTCGGCATCATGCTGGGCATCCGCTCCACCATCCCCGAAGCGGTGGCCAATGCCTTCGCGGCCACCGGTACCAGCCATATCCTGGTCATCTCGGGTTGGCACTTCTCGCTGGTGGCAGGGGTCTTAGCGGGCCTGGCCACCAGCCTACGCTTGAAAGGCATCCAGGCGCTCGTGCTGACGCTCGGCGTGATGTGGGGCTACGCCCTCTTTGCGGGTGCCTCCGCCGCCGTGTTGCGCGCCGCTACTATGGCAAGCCTCGCCACCATCGGCAAGGCGAGCAAACGCGAGCGCGACCCCTGGCGGCTCTTGGGGGCCAGTTGCTGGTTCCTCTGCCTCGCCAACCCGCACACCCTCTGGGATCTCGGCTTTCAACTCTCGGCTCTCGCCATTGTTAGTCTCTTTGCCTTCTCGTCGCCCATCGACACCTGGCTCGCCGCCCGGCGGCCCTTCACTTGGCCGGGCATGGCCCCTGTTCGTGCGAGCCTCACCGCGACGCTCGCCGTACAGGTACTCACGCTGCCACTGATCGCCTACCACTTCGGCAACCTCAGCCTGATCGCGCCTCTCGCCAACATCCTCATCGTGCCCTTGCTGCCCTTCGTCATGGCCGCGAGTGCGCTCACGCTCCTCGGCGGAGTGATGTGGCTGCCCTTGGGCCAACTCATTGCGCCGTGCGCGTGGCTGCCGCTGACTGCAATGAGCGCAGGGGTGATGCTGCTCGCCAGCCCGCGTTGGGCGGCGCTACAAGTGCCGCCCTTTCCCCTCTGGCTCCTACTGAGCTACTATGGCCTTGTGGCTGTGGCGGTCTGGTGGAGCGGGAGATCGGTGGAGCGGTAAAGCGGGG
>RSAS01000274.1 GCA_003934145.1 Candidatus Viridilinea halotolerans
GCCCCCGCCGGACGGGGCGATTCTTTGGGGGCCGTGCCCCCACGCCCCCGCCGGAAAGCGTAGTTTGGCAGTAGAGCAACAGCGTTCCTTTTGCGCTATTGCGTAATCTGGTGCATACCCTTCCGTTTTTTTGCTATGACCACTTCAAAACTCTATCTCTGCGCGTTGCCCCGCGCTGTTTGGCTGGCCCCCGCTGCCCGCCACGGTCTCCAGATTGATCTAGTTGATCTGGTGAGTGAGGCGTTGGCCTGCGAGCGGCGCATGGGCAAGGCGATCAATCTGCGTGAAGAGCAGCGGCGTTATACGCGCTGCTGCCAGCGGATTGAGCAGCAGGTTGCGGCCAGTCCGCGGCTGGCGCTCTTCAAGAGTGGCGAGGAGTTTGCCAATCTTGTGCGCAACGGGCGCTTTCCGCTCTTTGCGCTCCATCCGAGCTACCTCGACGTTCTGGCGCAAGCGGCGCAACGCGGCGTTGCCCCTGAACGCTTGGGCGCGTCGTTCTTTCCGCCGCCGAGCCTGGCGGCCCATTGTGAAGCTTTTGCCCACTGGGCGAGTCAGCAGCGCCTAGAGCAGGTTGCGGCGATCCAGCACCGTAGCGCCTTCCTGCGCCTAGCCGAAGCCAACCATTGCGGCGTGGTCGAGTGGCAGAGTCCCTTTCACACGAGTGCGCCCAACGAAGCTACGCCTGCTCCGGTGCGCCGTGTTTTTGCTGCCGCCACGCTGCCGCCGCCTGCGCCAGAAGCCCCGCCCGCCGATAGCGCCGCACGCTTCCGCCACAAGCTCAAGGCCACCCTGCACCAGCACATCCACAACGCCCTCGCTATTGGCGAACCGGTCGCCTTTGGCAGCGCCGCACCCCACGATGTCGTGACCGAAGTGCTGCACGAACTGGTCTACATTCCAGGTGGCAGCGATCTGCAACCCCTGCCGCTGCGCGTCGTCTATAGCGATGGCTCCGAGGCGACGCCCTTTCCGATCTTTATGCTGCCCCGCGATCCCCGTCCCATCCCGGAATTACCCCCGCTGCGCGTCGCGCTGATGAGCATGCGCCACTCCGAACTTGATCCTATGGTTGATGTCTGTTGGCTGCGCAACCGTGACGTTTCGCGGGCGCGCACGCTGGCCGAGACGGATCACTTCTGTTACACCGCGACGATCAACCAACTGCGCGAGAGTCTGAGCGAAGGTGATCTGCTCATTCATCTCTACCACACCGGCTTCGCGCCCGCCGTAATCGGCTTCTACCGAGGCTTCGCCCAGATTCTACGCGGCCTGCGCACGCGCCGCGTCATGCGGCGGCTGATTGTGGTGCCCTTCTACTACCGGGGCGAAGCGGGCTACGCGACGGGGACACCGTGGCAGTGAGGCGGGACGTGGGACGCGGGACGCGGGAGGCGGGAGGCGGGACGCGGGACGCGAGTATGAAGAAATTCAGCGCAAAAACCGTACCTTTTGGCCCCTTTTTGCGGTACAAGTATAGGCGCATGAAATGGTCATGGGCCACTTGTATCAGGGGCCGTATGGCAAAGACCGATAACCCACTGAAACGCTTGGTCACTTTAGCCGCCAACGATGTCGCGGCGTGGCTGTTGCAAAGTCCCGATAGGCTCAGATAGCATCCGCAGATTACGCAGATTACGCAGATTATTGCTTCCTCATCTGCGTAATCTGCGTAATCTGCGGACAATCAGGATGACTTTGCAACCGCCATG
>RSAS01000169.1 GCA_003934145.1 Candidatus Viridilinea halotolerans
GTTTGGGGGCATGGCCCCCGAAAAATTTCCCCTTCCGGCGGGGTTTAAGGGGCCTGCCGGCGGGGGTTTGGGGGCATGGCCCCCGAAAAATTTCCCCTTCCGGCGGGGTTTAAGGGGCCTGCCGGCGGGGGTTTGGGGGCATGGCCCCCGAAAAATTTCCCCTTCCGGCGGGGTTTAAGGGGCCTGCCGACGGGGGTGCGGGGGCTTGGCCCCCGCAAACCCCCCATCCCAGTGGGGAGGACGCGGAGGGCTACGCCCTCCGCGTCCTCCCCGCAAACGATAAAGCCAATCGCCGCAAGGCGAAACCATCCCTAAAAGACCGAAGTACGCTGCGCGAGCCGTTCGTCAATGGTGGTTTGGATGGTATTGCGCACCATTTCGCTGAGTCCCAAGATGGTGATGGGATCATCGGCTTCGCTGGGGTCGTACATGTCGGTGCGCAATGGTTCGCAGAAGGTAATTGACCAGCGGGTGGGCAACGGGATTGCACCCGCAGGGCCGAGTAAGGGGAAGAAGGGCGTGATGGGAAAGTAGGGCATGCCGAGGAGGCGGGCGATGGGGGTGGCATTGGCGATCATGGGGTAGATCTCTTCGGCCCCAACGACGGCAACAGGCACGATCGGAGCTTGAGCGCGAATAGCGGCCTGAACGAAACCGCCCCGCCCAAAACGGGCGAGTTGGTAGCGATCGCGGAAGAGCTTGCCGACGCCTTTGACCCCTTCGGGGAAGACGCAGACCAGTTCGTCATCTTGCAGCAGGCGCACGGCGTTCTCGGGGATGCCGGGAACATTGCCAAGGGCGGCGAGGGCGGGGGCAACGAAGGGGAGATTGCTGAACCAGTTGAGGTAGAGGCAGCGCACGATGCGCTCGTTCTTGGCGGGGTGTTCTTCGCCGACGGCCACCGCGATCATCGCGCCGTCCCAGGGCAGCACGCCGCTATGGTTGCCTACGAGGAGGGCACGGCCATCGGCGGGGACGTGTTCAAGGCCTTCAGCAGAGACCCGCCACCAAGTACGGTACATGAAGTTGAGGAAGGGCCGTGCTACTTCGATCATCTCCCGATCCATGCCATAGGCATCGGTAGTGTAGTCGCCACTCATGCGGCGCTTGACGAAATTGATCTGTTCGTCAATTTGATATTGCAATACCATGCCAATGCCGCGCCAGAAATCGGGATCAAGGTAGTCTTTGAGATCAACGCCACGGAGTAGAACGTTCACCTTCTCGATCTGCTCTTCGGTCATACGGCGCAGGTTATCGCCAATGAGCTTAAGGACACCAGCGGCGATGTTGCCCACAGCGGCATTCTGGCCTTGGGACTGATCAGCAAGGTTGCGCACTTCAACTTCAGCCTCATAAAGGCTACTGGCGGCGCCGCCAATGGGCACCTCTTCATTGCTGCCATCGCCATAGAGCGGGGCTTGGGGTGGGGTAGCATCGCTCTGCGCGGTGGCATCCGAAAGCGGAACTGCCTCTTCATTGGCAGGCGCGGGTGGCCCTGCGGGCTTACTGCGCGCCTTGCGCCCTGAAGGCTTGGCGGAGGTTGGCCCTGTCGTTTCGTGCGTAGGCGCTTCGGCGTCGGCAGCGGGTTGCTGCGGATCGTGTACGGTTTCGTCACTCATGGGCTTCTCCCGTATGGGTTGCAACCAAGTTACGTTTTATGCCGCTGCGGCGGCGGAATGAGGGGCCTGCGGGCCCATGCGCATGAACGTAAGCCTCTGGCGGGCCTGCCGACGGGGGTTCGGGCTTGCCCTGAGCTTAGTCGAAGGGGCATGGCCCCCGAAAAATTTCCCTTTCCAGCGGGGTTTAAGGGGCCGCAGGCCCCTTACGTTCATGCGCATGCCTGCGGGCCCCACGCCCCGCCGGACGGAGGAAGGGAATGTGCGGGAACTTAGTTCCCGCACATATCCCTACTTATTTCGCTCCAGAAAGGCGTGAAGGGCTTGCTCGGCGCGTTCATTATCAACATCGAGTTGGCCATTGGTGCGCAACATGCTAAGCGACTCGGCGGCACCGTAGACCGGCGACCAGTTGAGTTCACTGCGGGCGCGGCGGGTGTCTACGACGCAACTATGGCGCAGGAAGCTGACATCGAAGGGCCAAGCGCCTAAAATCGCTTGGTTGCCCATGGTTAGGGCCAAATGAACCAAGGGTTCGAGCATGGAAGCGGGCTTTTGGCCGGCCAGTTTAATGGCTTGGGAGAGGCAGAGGGCATCCTCGGCAGCGACGTTGATCGGGCCTTTGGCCCCAAAGCGGCTGGCTAAGACAAGGGCAATGGCGGCATCTTCGTGGTGGAGCAACTGGATGCAAGGATCAAAGCCAGCGAGCATGCGCGGGTTGGGCTCTTTGAAGTAGTCGAGCAAGGGCGACCAGCCGCCAATGATGGGAGCGCAACGCAGGGGAACGATGCTCATCTGGGGGTGGCGTGCGGCAAACTCGGCGATAAATTGCTCCACCTCGACGAAGTGGCGCAACAGGCCGCGCGTGCCGACGGGGGAGACGGGGCGATCTTCGGTGATATGGATCGGATTGAGCGGGCTCGCGCCATAGACCGCCGTATGGCTGCGCACCACAACGCGGCGCACGCCAGCCGTGGCACAGGCCCCAAGGAGCAGCATCGTGCCAAGGACATTCTGCTGCACCCCCTCTTCACGTCCGACATTGGGCTGTTCCGCGCCCGCAAAGGCGAGGTGGATGACCACATCCACCGCTTCAGAACGGAGCAACTCGACCAGTTGCTGGGCAGTGAGCCGCGCTTGGAGCAACTCGGCGCGCCCCACGGGAGCGGGAGGCTTGGCTGTGCAGAGGCCAATGATCGAGACACTCGCATCAACACTGAGCAACTCAGCCACACGGGCACCTAAGCGTCCATCAATTCCATTGATTAAGACCCTGGTCATGGTGTCTTCCTTCAACCCGCTTTTGGGGCAAGCCCCAGACCCTATTGTATTTTTTTATTGTGGTTTGGCGGCTACGCCACCAAACCACAACAAAGGGAGATGTGCGAGGGAGGCACCGCCGCCCCCGCGCCCCCGCCGCGGCAGCGGCAAAAAGCGTAACTTGGTTACGAACCATGTCTTAGGCTTCGCGTTGGCGCATGTGGGGGAAGAGGATCACCTCACGGATGTTGGGACGGTCGGTGAGAACCATGAGGATGCGATCAATACCCATGCCGAGGCCGCCGGTGGGGGGCATGCCATACATGAGGGCGTTGAGAAAATCTACGTCCATCTGGTGAGCCTCTTCGTCGCCAGCGGCGAAGTCACGCCCTTGATCAAGAAAGCGCTGCTCCTGATCAAAGGGATCGTTTAGTTCGGTAAAGGCATTACCAATTTCCATGCCCACAGCGAAGGCCTCGAAGCGTTCGGTGAAGGCGGGACGGTCGGGGATGCGTTTGGCGAGGGGCGAGAGTTCGACGGGATACTCGGTGATGAAGGTGGGCTGGACGAGGTGCGGTTGAACATAGGCGCTGAAGAGTTCGTCTACCTGTTTGCCCCAGGTGGTTTTGGGTTCGACGTGCAGCCCGGCGGCGGTGATCGCCTGTTGGAGGCTGGCGAGATCATTGGCAGCCACAATATCAATGCCAGCACGTGCGCTGATGGCTTGGGCCATCGGCAGACAGTGCCAAGCGGGGCCAAAATCGATACTTTGGCCCTGGTAGGTTGCACTGGTGGCGCCATTGACGGCTTGGCACATAGCGCGCATGAGATCTTCAACGAGGCGCATCATGGTCGTGTAATCGCCGTAGGCTTGGTAACACTCCATCATGGTGAATTCAGGGTTGTGGCTGCGATCCACGCCCTCGTTGCGGAAGTTTTTGCCAATTTCATAGACACCGGGGAAGCCGCCGACAATCAGACGCTTGAGGTAGAGTTCGGTGGCGATGCGCAGGTAGAGATTCTGGCCGAGGGTGTTGTGGTAGGTGGTAAAAGGGCGGGCGGCGGCACCGCCGTAGAGCGGCTGCAACACTGGCGTCTCGACCTCAAGGAAACCTTGGGTATCAAGGACGTGGCGCATCGCGGTGATGGCGGCGGCGCGGGCGCGAAAGACCTCGCGTACATCGTGGTTGACGATCAGGTCGAGGTAGCGTTGGCGGTGGCGTTCTTCGACATCACTGAGGCCGGCCCACTTCTCAGGCGGCGGGTTGATCGTCTTGGTGAGCAGGTGCATCGCGGTGACGAAGAGCGAGGCTTCGCCCGCTTTGGTGCGGCGCAACGTACCGTGGACTTCAACAATATCAAAGGTATCGAGGTCGTCGCGAAAGCGTTGGAACCAGTCGTCGCCAACTTCAGCACGACTGAGCCAGAGTTGGATGGTGGCGGTGCCATCGTCAATATGGGCGAAGGCGATCTTGCCCATAATGCGGCGTGCGCCAACGACACGACCCGTAAGGATGATCGGTACCGTTGCGTCCGCAAGTTGATCAAAAGCAGCGAGGGCTGTGGCGATGGTATGGGTGCGCTGGGCGCGGGTAGGGTAGGGTTCGATACCGTTGGTGCGCAGGCGCTCGAGTTTGGCGGCACGCTGAGATTGTAGTTCGTTGAGTTCCATGGCGCTGCGCGCTCTCCTTAATTATGGGGAACCATGTCCCCATGCGCATGAACGTAAGGAGCCTGCGGCCCCTAAAACCCTGCCGGAAGGAGGAATTGTTCGGGGGAGGCTCCGCCTCCCCCGAACCCCTACCATGTGAGCCATTATACCATCATAGCGAAAGCCCCCTCTTTCCATAAGAAAAAGAGGGGGCTGTTTTGCGCTCCGGCTTCTAACTTTCATGCGCATGGGGCGAACCTCGCCGCCAAGGGCGCGAACCAGTTAACGCACGCGCACAATCGTGAGCTTCATGAGGCCGGATGGCGTTTGGACGGTGACCTTGTTGCGGGCACGCTTGCCGAGGAGGGATGCGCCGATGGGCGATTCGTTGGAGATGCGACCTTGGCGCGGGTTGGCTTCGGCGCTACCAACGATCATCCAGGTCTCTTCTTCGCCGTCGTCGTCGAAGCGCACGGTGACGGAGCAGCCAACGCGGACTTCGCCGTTGGCGACGGGGTCTTCGTCAATCATCTCGGCCCGCGAGAGGAGGCTTTTGAGTTCGCGGATGCGGCCTTCGGTCATGGCTTGGGCCTTTTTGGCATCTTCGTACTCACCGCTCTCGGAGATGTCGCCCAGTTCTTTGGCGGCGGCGATGCGCTCGGCGACATGTCTGCGCTCGACGGTAGTTAGTTGTTCAAGCTCGGCTTCGAGCTTAGCTCGGCCTTCGCGCGTGAGGTATGTAGGCTTCTCTGTCATAATCATTGCCTTTGTTGCTGTTCTGGGTGCCCGTGGGAGCTACAGCGTGGGAGGGCCACTTAGGATAGAGGCGCTACGTACAACACCTTGCGAGGGTGCGTGAGGCGAAGAGGCGAGAACTTCGCATCCTCGTGTCCTCGCATCCCCGCAAACGGTAAAGCAGCGATGCCCCATGTCTAAAGCGTAGCCCTGCTCCCGGGCTGTGGAAAACAAGAAACTGAGAGCAGTACTCTCAGTTAGTCTGAACGGAAGGCAGACATCGTTGGCTGCTGCGGTACGTACAGCGTGGCATACATAGGACGGAACGAGTAGCGCATCAGTATGCCAAAAACCGGACGTCCCGCAAAGTTTCGTCCGTTATACATTCGCAATTATAACGGGTGTTTCAAAGATTGTAAAGAACCTTGACGGAATGCGGGCTTTAGGCTACGATCTTTGCAGAATAGACTGCCCAAGGAGTGTGCCATGGGCCTTGCACTGAACCCTACGATCTTTCGTGCTTACGATATTCGCGGCGTGGTTGGAATCGATCTTGATGAGGCGATCTACACGCAACTGGGCCAAGCGGTGGGAACGATCATGCGCGGGCGGGGTGGGCGCACGGTGGTGGTGGCCCGTGATACCCGGCTGAGTTCACCGGCGTTCCAGGCGGCGCTGATTGCGGGCCTGCAGGCGACGGGTTGCGCCGTGATTGACATTGGCGAGGTTGCGACGCCGGTGATGTACTTCGCCGTGGAGCAACTTCAGGCGGATGGCGGGGCGATTGTGACGGCTAGTCACAATCCGCCGCAGTTTAATGGCCTCAAGTTGCGCTTGAGCCACCCAACCTTTGGCAGTGAACCGGCGTCGGCGGAATTGATCCAGACGGTTGGCCAAGTCGCTATGGCGGGTCAGTTTGCGTCCGACAACGGCACGCTGAACCTATACGACATCAGCAGGGACTACATTGCCAATGTGACGCACCTGCTGCCTTTTACAGGAACGCGTCCGAAAGTGGTGCTGGACGGAGGGAATGGGGTAGCGGGGCCATTAGCGATCGAGAGCTATGCCGCGCTGGGGCTTGAGGTGGTGCCGCTCTTCATTGAACCGGATGGCACCTTTCCCAACCACCATCCTGATCCCTTAAAAGCCGAGAATTTGCAGCACTTGATCGCGGCGGTGCGCGAACATGGGGCGATGATGGGGATCGGGTTGGATGGTGATGGTGATCGTTTGGGGGTGGTGGATAGCGATGGCACGATTGTCTTTGCCGACCGCTACCTGATTGCGATGGCGACCTATGAGTTGGCGCGGCGCAAGGGGCCGGTGGTGTTTGACGTGAAGTGTAGTGCGGTGTTGCCCGAGGCGATTCGGGCGCTCGGTGGCGAACCGATCATGGGCAAGACGGGCTACAGCAATCTTTCGGCGAAGATGCGTGAGGTTGGTGCAGTGCTGGGTGGTGAATTGAGCGGCCATACGATTGTGCCAGCCCCGGGGCACTACTATGATGATGGTGCCTTTGCGGGCGCCTACTTGCTCTATACGCTTAGCCAGATGGGTACGAGCCTGCGCGATCTATTGGCCCCCTATCCGACCCCGGCATCAATTGACGAAGGGCGCATTCCCTGCCCAGAGGAGTTGAAATTTCCGTTGATCGCATATGTGCGCGACGTATTCAAGGCGAACTACCAAGTCACTGACATTGACGGAGTGCGGGTAGATTTCGGCGATGGTTGGGGTCTGTTGCGCGCCTCCAATACGGAACCGGCCTTGACCAACCGCTTTGAGGCCAAAACGATGGAGCGTGCACAGGCCATCCGCGATCTTATGATGGGAACTGTCGAGGAGTTCCGCAAGCGCCTATGATTGTTCCCTACCGCCCCTATACGCTGACGTGGCAGGCGATCTATACCGAAGGTTTTACGCTTGACCAAGTGCGCCGTCGCACAGCGACGCTGGCCGATGGGCTGGTGAGCCGTGGCATGAGTTGTTTGGTGGCCTACGATACGCGCTTTATGGGTGCGCTTTTTGCCCGTGATGTGGAAGCGGTATTACGCATGCGCGGGGTGCGGGTGACCCTTGCGGCGGCACCGACCCCTTTGCCAGCGGTGCATCACGCGCTCGACCAGCGCGTGGCCGATTGTGCGCTCTATATCTCGGCCTGCAATCGGGCGTATGTCTACAATGGCTTGACGTTGCTCGCCAACAATGCGCTGGGGCTTACGCTGGAAGCGCACGCCGAATTGCCGCCGGCAGCGATCTTTCCCCCCACGGGGGATCTCACGCCGGATCAGGCGCGCGATCTGCGCGGCCCCTACTTGGATGCGTTGAGGGCCATTGTTGATCTCGACCTCGTGCGCCGCAATTCGTTGACCATTTTTGTTGATGCGATGAATGGCACGACGGCGGGTATGCTGCCGACGCTGTTGGGCGAAGGGGGGCAGACGCGGGCGATAGAGATCAATCGTGATCCCGATCCGCTCTTTGGGCGGAGTGCGCCCGACCCTTTTGCGACGAGTTTGGTGCGCTTGAAAAAACTGGTGCGCGAGAGCGATTCCCATTTGGGCCTAGCCATCTCGGCTGACGGCACCGCGCTGGCGCTGGTGGATAAGCATGGCGAACAACTCGACCCTGCCGAGACGGCGCTGCTGCTGGCGGCCTATTTAGCGCGCCAGTATCGTCAACGCGGGCCGCTGGTGATTCCGGCCCCAGCCCCCGACACACCCCTAGCCGGCTTGCCGCGCGTGGGCGCGTGGGAGGAGAGTACGGGCTTGCGCATTGAGGGCCTGAGCGATCCGGCGCTGCGTTTGCATGAGTTGATCTTTCAGGAACGAACCCCGCCGCTGCTCGGCGCTACCACCAATGGCGAAGTGATTATTGGGCGCTATGCGCTCTACCCAGATGCCGTTTTGGCTGGTCTGCTCTGTGCCGAAATGGTGGCGCGCAGTGGGGGCGACCTGCGCAGTCTGATTGAGGCGCAGCGCGAGCAGATGACGCGGGTGGGGTGAGGCGGGAGGCGGGAGGCGGGAGGCGGGAGGCGGGAGGCGGGGGGCGGGAGGCG
>RSAS01000531.1 GCA_003934145.1 Candidatus Viridilinea halotolerans
AAATTTTTCGGGGGCCATGCCCCCGAACCCCCGCCGGAAGGCCCACCAGAGGCTTCCGTTACTGCGTATGGGGCGCAGTAACGGAAGCCGACGAGCGAGGTTCGTAGTAGGGGGGCTTTAGCCCCGTAAGCAGCCCTTGGACAGCGCTAAAGCGCCCACTACAAGCGGGTTTTGGGGCATCCCCAAGCTTAAGTTCATGCGTATGGGGTATTGTGCCCGCCACTACGCAACTAGACATTGCCTCACTCCGGCACATAGGCGCGCAAGAGCAGCGCCTCCGGTTCCAACACCAGTCGGTAGCGCCCCAGGCTCGCTGGCAGCACCAGCGCATCGCCGCGCCCCATGGCGTACACCCCACCATCCCAATGCACCTCCGCCGCTCCCGCGATCACCGTCCAGATCTCAAAACTGCCCGGATCGGTCGTAAGCTCAGACGGCGCACCGTGTGTCCAGCGCTCCAGCGCGAAGTAGGGGCAGCGCACCAACTCATCGCGCCCTGATCCCAGCGCTGCCGGCGTCACCTTCGCCTGCGCACTCGGCGTAAATTGGCTCACCTCAAGCGCCTGCGCCAAGTGCAACTCACGCAATTGCCCGGTGCGTGCGTCGCGCCGCCCATAATCGTAGACGCGGTAGGTTAAATCGGACTTCTGCTGAATCTCGAAGAGCATAATGCCCGCATTGATCGCGTGCAGTGTTCCCGCCGGTACAAAGATGACATCGCCAGGTACCACCGGCACCTGAGCCATGAGCTGCTCTACCGAACCATCGGCGACAGCCGCCGCAAATGCTTCACGCGTAGCGGGTTGCACCAAGCCATGGGTGATACTCGCCCCAGGCAGCGCATCAAGGATGTACCAAGCCTCCGTCTTGCCATGAAAGCCGGTATGTGCCTCCAGCCGGTGGGCATAGCCATCATCAGGATGCACCTGAATTGACAAGCGATCCGCCGCATCAATAAATTTGGCCAGCAATGGAAAATCGGCCCCATAACGCGCCACTGTGTGTGTTCCCACCAGTGCCGCCCCATAACTCATCGCCAACGCACCCAAACTGCGCCCGGCACAGGGACCGCCAACCACCAGATTCGCATCATACACCAGCCAACTCTCTCCAAGACGTGATGGACGCGGCGCCGCAAGATTGAGCCACGCGGCCAAGCGCTGCCCACCCCAAATGGGCTCAACTAGGCGAGGCATGGTGCGCAGCGGCGGGAGGGGGTGCGACATTGGTGATCCTTTGGAGAGGCGAAGAGGCGGAGAGGCGAAGAGGCGGAGAGGCGGAGAGGCGAAGAGGCGGAGAGGCGGAGAGGCGGAGAGGCGAAGAGGCGAAGAGGCGGAGAGGCGAAAATCTGTACGCCGCCTCGGAAGAACTGCATTGGGATACCAAAAATTTCAACATCTTCGCCCCCTCTCCCGCTTGCGGGAGAGGGGGTAGGGGGGTGAGGGCCATCCGGGGCATCCCAGGCACCTACCCGTGAATTCTAGATTCAATGCTCTGTCCGCCCATGAACGCTTGCCGAAGGGGGCAGGGGGTGAGGGCTATCCAAGGTGTCCCAAGCATCGATCCAGCTTTACGCCTTTGTGCACAATAGCGCAAAAGGAACGCGGTTGCTCACGAAGCGCTTGTCATGCTGAGCGCAGCGAAGCAGCTCTTTTCGACCGAAGAGAGACCCTTCGCTCCGCCTTCGGCTCCGCTCCTGAGAAACAA
>RSAS01000864.1:0-3454 GCA_003934145.1 Candidatus Viridilinea halotolerans
GGGCCATCCGTCGCATCCCAAGAGTGTAACGTAAGAAGCCTCTTTCTGAAACCTTGTCCAACAGTTCAAGGCCGCTGTTGCGCCCTGGTGCGGATGCGTACCTGGCACCCCGCTCGCGCTCCCAAGGTACCCGATCCTACGGGAGTGTGGGGAAGGCATGATGGCTTGGGGGGGGCGAGGAAGGGCGTAGCAGCAGCCATTGGGTTCTCTTTTTTCGCAGTAGCATTGGGCGGCAGAATGGAAACGCCAAGCATCTCCCCGCCTCCCCGCTCTACCGCTTGGCCAAATTGGCTGCCACGAGGATCGGATCCCAGACGGGCGAGAAGGGCGGCGCGTAGCTCAGATCCAGTTCGGCCAACTCATCCACCGTCCAGCGGGCGTGCAACGCGGCGGCAATGGTGTCGATGCGCTTGGAAACCCCCTCGCGCCCGACGAGTTGCCCGCCGAGCAGACGGCGCGTGGTGGCGTCGTAGACCAGTTTGACATGGATGGGTTGGTGGCCGGGCATGTAGTGGGCACGCGAACCGGCGGTGGCGCTCACCGTCTGCACGGCAAAGCCCTCGGTCTGGGCTTGCCCCTCGGAGAGACCGCTGCTCGCCGCTTCGAGGTCGAAGACCTTGACCACCACGGTGCCCACGATGCCGCCGAAGCGCACATCGCCGCCGCCCAAGTTCTCGCCGAGGACGCGCCCCTGCTTGTTGGCCGTCGTGCCCAGCGGCACCCACGCGGGCCGTCCGGTGACGAGATGGTGCGCTTCGGCCACGTCGCCCGCCGCCCAGATGTGGGGCACATTGGTGCGCTGATGGTCGTCTACGGCGATGGCCCCGGTGGGCCCAAGGGCCACGCCCGCCGCGTGGGCCAGGGTCGCACTGGGGCGAATGCCGACCGCCATGATCACGATCGCGGCGGGAATGGTTGCGCCCCCGACCAGCACCGCACGCACGCGATCGTCGCCGGTCAGCCCTTCGACCGCCTGCTCTAAGCGCACCGTCACGCCCTGTTGCTCCAGTTCAGTCTGCACATGGGCTGCCATTTCGGGGTCGAGCGAAGCGACAACCTGGGGCAGCCGTTCGACCAGCGTCAGGCTGATGCCGTGGGCGGCGAGGGCTTCGGCCATTTCGAGGCCAATGTAGCCGCCGCCGATGATCACGCCATGGGCCGGACGCTGCTGCTCCACCCAATTACGAATAGCGAGGGCGTCTTCGACGGTGCGCAGCACAAAGACGCCGGGGAGATCGATGCCGGGCAGCGGCGGGCGACTCGGCGCACCGCCGGCAGTGAGTACCAGCTCGTCCCACGCCACCGCACACTCAGTGCCACTGGCCAGTTCGCGCACACGCAGCGTTTGCGCTGCCGCATCAACCGCCAGCACCTCATGGCCAACGTGGGCTTGGATACCCTGTTTGGCAAACTGAGCAGGCGTGCGCACCACCACATCCTCGACGCGCGCAATCTCGCCCTTAATCGCATACGGAAAGCCGCAGGCACCGTAGCTCACATAGCCCGAACGCTCATAGACCACAATGTCGAGCGTCGGATCGGTGCGACGCGCCTTGGCGGCGGCGCTCATGCCGGCGGCACCGCCGCCGACGATCACGATTTTGGTAGCCATGTCTTCTCCTTAAGATAGCCCGATAGAACTATAGACGCTCCCCCCCACACTATTCTATAATAGAAAGTAGTATCGTGCGGCTACTAGACGCTAGTTCATACCCCGGGGGAGACGAAGATGAAACGGCTATTATCATCCACACCGCCACCCAAAGCGCATGTCAGGCGCTTCTTGCATGGTCAATCTTTAGTTGAGTATGCCCTTACCCTTGCTCTCATTTTTATTTTGGCCCGTGGGACGCTCACTACCGTCTTTAATACTTTTGTGGGCATTGTGGATACGGTGCGCGTTGGCTTTGAGG
Source organism: Candidatus Viridilinea halotolerans (assembly GCA_003934145.1). Taxonomy (GTDB): domain Bacteria; phylum Chloroflexota; class Chloroflexia; order Chloroflexales; family Chloroflexaceae; genus Viridilinea; species Viridilinea halotolerans. Next base: position 1,914 of record RSAS01000864.1, read on the forward strand.
CCGAGGGCGATCCGTTGCTCCCGGATGGTAGCGGTACCGGCGGCGGTACGGGTGGCACGGGTGGCGGTACGGGGGGAACCGGCGGCGGCGGCGGCGGTGGCGGCGGTGGCGGCGGTGGTGCGACGCCCACGCCCACGCCCTCGCGTAACAACAGACCCCCGCCCCCGCCCACGATGACGCCGATGCCCAACCAGGCCAGTGCCGACCCGCGTCTCTGCTATGTTCCCGACCTGAGCGGCGTTCCGTTCGATTCGGCGCGTGATATCCTCTGGGCACAGTATGAGGGTTTTAATCCCGATAACCTCACCAAGCCTAACGGCACAAGAAGCAACATGATCATTGCCGCAGGCTCTCAATCGATCCCCGCTGGCTCGATGGTGGATTGCAACTCGACAATGAGTGTGACTGAGCAGACCGGTTCGTGCGTCGTCCCTAACATGATAGGTGAGACCTGGACGAGCGCCCTTGCTAAGTGGCAGAGCGCGGGCTTCCCCGATCATCTGCTGCAACGAGGGGCGGGTATCGATGATGAAACCATTGTGGGCTCGCAGAGCATTACCCAAGGTTCGGTGGTGATTAGTTGCAACCAGTCGGTGACGCTTGATGTGAGTACGTGTACGGTGCCCAACTTTGTTGGCCGTACCTACCCGGCTCAGGCGCTGATCGATTGGGAGCTGGCGGACTTTGATGACGCCAACCTCAGCCCGGCGGCCAACAGCCCCGCCAGTTTCGTTATTGGCAGCCAGTCGCTGATCGCCAATACGCAGGTGAGTTGCCAGAGCCAAATCACGGTGGATCCCTTGCCAGTCTGTATCGTGCCACAGATGGTGGGCCGGACAGTGGCCGAATCGCGCACCGATTGGTCTGGGGCGGGCTTTAGCAGTGAGCCCACCTTTAGCAAGAATAATCCCAGAGCCGCTGATTATGTTCGATCGCAGTCGGAACCCGCCGGTAAGGAATTAGACTGTGACACAGGTATTACGCTCACTGAAGAGACTCGGGTGGTGATTATCAACGTGGTCTCGCCTTCGGTGCAACCCGGTGCAGTCGTTACCCGTGCCGACTCGCCCAATATTCGCATCCGTGCCGAGGCTTACGATTCTGATAGTAATGGCACGAACGGGACTAATGTGAATAAAGTATCCTTCACCGTCACCCGGCCCAATGGCACCCAATTGTCTTCGGGCGAGGAGGGCGCTAGGCCCTATTGCGCCTGGGGTGATGCCTACAGCGGAGGCGAAGGTATACCCTGCTATTCTTGGAACAACGGTGCAGAATGGGAGGTGGGTACCTATACCGTCACGATTTCGTCAATTAAAGTCTACAACACCAGTACCAACCAGCTAAACAACAGTACCCTCAAATATAGCTTCACGGTAGTTCCGTAGATCTGCTACTTGGCGGGAAAAGGGTGCGCGCGGGAACCAAGTTCCCTCGCGCACCCTTCCTACGCTCGGCGGGGCGTGGGGCACAGCCCTACAGGTTTTGGTCACACCCGAATGTGTAGGTAGGGGGTGCGGGGGAACCTGGTTCCCCCGCAT
>RSAS01000864.1:3554-8321 GCA_003934145.1 Candidatus Viridilinea halotolerans
TTCCCCCTGCCTGGCGGGGTTGTAGGGCACAGCCCTACAGGTTTTGGTCACACCCAAATGTGTAGGTAGGGGGTGCGGGGGAACCTGGTTCCCCCGCATTTCCCCCTGCCTGGCGGGGTTGTAGGGCACAGCCCTACAGGTTTTGGTCACACCCGAAAGAATTGACTGGCACAGTCCCCCTCTTCCGCAACGCGGAAGAGGGGGACTGTTTATGGATGCGGGTGGTTGTGGTACCATCCCACGAACAGTAACGCTGATCGCCGCAAGGCGAAACCATCCCTAGGGAAGAAAACACCTATGGCAGAAGCAGAACGAGGCGCACAGTTCAACCATCAGGCCCATACGCAGGCGGTTAAACTGACGGTGCAGTTGGCGGCTAAGCCGCGTACGCTCGTTGGCGATGCGTGGCGGCGCTTTCGTAAGCATCGCATGGCGATGTTTGGCGCAGCCGTCTTTCTGCTCCTTGTGCTGGCCGTCGCGATCATTCCGCTGGTCTCGACGGCCAATTTTCGACGTCCCGACTTCACTAAGAGTATGTGGGCACCCTCGCTCGAACACCCGATGGGCACCGACGACTTGGGGCGCGATATGCTGGTGCGGGTCATGCGCGGCGGGCGTGTCTCGCTCGCGGTGGGTGTGGCCGCGATGCTCATTTCGGTGACGCTGGGGACGCTGATCGGGGCGCTGGCAGGCTTTTTGGGGGGGCGCGTGGATAGCATTCTTATGCGTATCACCGATCTTTTTTTGGCGCTCCCCGTGGTGCCTTTGTTGCTTTTGCTGATCTTCCTCTTCCGCGATACCCTGCGCCGTTCGTTTGGCCCCGAAAATGGCATCTTTATTCTGATCGTCACCGTGATCGGCATCCTGAATTGGATGACCGTCGCACGCCTCGTGCGTAGTTCATTCCTCTCGCTCAAGCAGAAGGAGTTTGTTGAGGCGGCGCACGCCCTGGGTATTGGCGAAGCGACGATTATGTTCAAACACATCCTGCCCAACGCCGTTGGCCCGATCATCGTTGCGGCGACTCTCGGCATCGGTTCGGCGATCATCACCGAGTCGGTACTCTCCTTCCTGGGGTTGGGCTTCCCCCCCGACACGCCGACGTGGGGCCGTCTGCTCTACGATGGCCAAAACTTTCTCGATTTTGCCCCCTGGATGGTACTCTGGCCCGGCTTCCTCATCTTTCTCACCGTCCTGAGCATCAACTTCGTCGGCGACGGGCTGCGCGACGCGCTTGATCCGCGGTCGCGGCTGTAGGTCTTATGTTTAAGGGGGGGTAGGGGGGAACCTGGTTCCCCCCTACCCCCCCTTAGGGTTTCGCCTTGCGGCCAATCGGCTTTACCATTTGGGGGGGTGGAGAATTTTGCGGGGGCCAGGCCCCCGCACCCCCCAGCACCTATCCGTGGCCGGGGGCCTGGAATTCTTTGGCTCCCCCGGCTTGGCACGCTTCTTGCGAAGTTTACCGTACTGTAAGCTGCGTGCGAAGCAACTTTGCGCTAAGGGATACCACTATGTTCGAGATGGCCATGATGCCCGAGATGGGGATGCGCGTCTCGCCGGCGTTGCTCAATCTTGCCCAGTTGCTTAGCCTCCCTAGCCTTGCCCTTGAACAGTTGGTGGAGCAGGAGTTGGGTGAGAATCCTGCGCTGGAAGAGCATGAGAGCGATGAGCATGCGTGTGTGCAGTGTGGCTCCTTCGTGATCGAGGGCATCTGCCCGCGCTGTGCCAGTGGCAACATGCTGAACGAGAATGCGCTTGTTGATAGTAGCGATGCGCTTGATCCGTTGCTCTTTGTGGCTGCACCGCGTAGTTTGGCCGAGATTCTGCTCGCTGAGTTGAGTGTCAATCTGCCGGCGGAAGACCAGCCCATCGCGCTGGCGCTGATTGGCAATCTCGACGACCATGGCTTTCTGGCAGAGACGCCGGAGTACCTAGCTGAATTGCTGGGTGTGCCGCTGGAGCGGGTACACTTTGTGCTGGCCCGCCTGCGTGAGTTTGGCCCGCCCGGCATTGCCACGCGTGATGCGCAAGAGTGCCTGTTGGCCCAGGTTGATGCCCTCGCCGCTCAGGGCTTGGTTTGCCCCTATGCGCGGGCGATCATTGCCGACCATTTTGCCGATCTGGGGGCCGGACGCTTCCGCCAGATTATGCGCCAGCTCCAGATGGACAGCGAGGAACTGAATGCTGCCCGTACCTTCATCCGCCGCCACCTCTGGCCCTATCCGGTGCAGTCCACCCTGAGCGATCCGGCACCATTGCAGCGCACGCGCTACCGCACGGCGGATCTGGCGATTATGGAGCGTGATGGCAGCTTTTTTGTGGAAGTACTCACAGCGACACGGCGGATCTTGCGTTTGAATCCGCTCTACCAAGATCTCGCACGCCGCGCCGCTACGCTGCCCGAAGATGAGCGACAGCATGTGCAAGAATACATCGCCCGCGCCCGCCTCTTCCTCAACAATTTGCGCCAACGTGATAACACGCTCCAACGGGTTGGCGAAGCGATTTTGACGCGCCAAGAGGAGTTCTTGCGCCACGGGGTGCGCCGCATCGCCCCGATGACGCGCGCCGAGATCGCTGCCGAACTTGGTGTTCACGAATCGACCGTGAGTCGCGCTACCGCCGATAAGACCATTCTGCTGCCCAATGGGGCGCTCTTGGCCATTAGCGAGCTCTTTGTTGTGGCACGCGGTGTGCAAGATGTCTTACGCGAACTCATTCTGCACGAAGAGCGCCCGCTCAGCGATGAAGTGCTTGCAGGCATGCTTGGCGAACGAGGCTACCCCATTGCGCGCCGTACCGTGGCCAAATATCGGGAGCAGTTGAAGATTCCGCCGTCGAATTTGCGCTAGGCATGTTGTGAATAAAATCAAGCAAAATCAACCTAAAATCATTCAAGAAACTGATGATTGTGATCAGCATGACGGAGAGGAAGCCGTGTCACACCTCCAGCATAACTTTCTCTCGGTTGCTTCGCATGAGCTAAAAACACCGCTCACTGCGCTTTTGGGGCAAGCCCAATTGTTGCAACGGCGCATCTATCAAGATCCCGAGACGTCGGAGCGCGATCGGCGGGCGATTGATACGATTGTACAACAAGGGCAGCGCATCAATCATTTGATCAACTCGATGCTCGACATTTCGCGCCTCGAGACAGGCCGCCTTACGCTGCATCGTATGCCGGTCAACCTGAATTACGTCGTGAGACAGGCGGTCGAGGAGTTGCAACTCACCTTTGTGCGCCATACGGTGCTGCTTGATCTGCCTGAAGAGGTATTGATCATTAACGGCGATAGCATCCGTCTTGTGCAGGCGCTTCAGAGTCTTTTGCAGAATGCGGTGAAATATAGCCCCGCTGGCGGCAGCATCGGGGTGCAGTTGCAAACTGAGGCACACTGCGCAATTGTACGCATTAGCGACCAAGGGATTGGCATCGCGGCCAACGCGATTCCGGGCCTCTTTCAATGCTTCTACCGCACCACTGACGAGGAGGCGGCCCCGATCAGTGGGTTGGGCGTGGGCCTCTACGTCGTGCGCGAGGTGATCACGCTGCACGGCGGCGAGATCCACGTCGAGAGCATCGTTGGTCAGGGCAGCACCTTTATTATCACGTTGCCGCTACGCGAACTGGATGCGCCTAATGCGCCGTAGGGGGCTGCGCGGGAATGGGCTATGGCGTTGAACTTTCCGGCGCTTGCGGCGCTGATTGGCCCGAAAAACCCTCTTCCGATAATGCGTATGGCCCTACACCCCCGCCGGATAGTGGAAGGGTACGCGGGAGCCAGGTTCCCGCATCCCCCCTCAATCAGCGGCGCTACGCAACTGGAACTGGGGCCGCTCGCGTTCAACATAGGCCAGTTCCCAAGCACTCGTAAAGAGCAGCACAATCCGATCGTCGCTGTCACGCACTTCGCGCACCGCCATCGGCATGCGCTCCTGCCCCAACATCTCAGGCGTGCAGGAGGGCCAACGGGCGGCGACGTAGTTCAAAGGTTCGATGTCGGCCTCAACACCATACTCGCTAGCCAAGCGCGCCCGCACCACATCAAACTGCAACTCGCCAACGGCAGCCAGAATCGGTTCGCGGCGCATGTTGGCAACATCGTAGAAGACCTGCACCACGCCCTCTTCAACCAACTGCGTCAGCCCTTTATGGAACTGTTTGTGCTTGGCTAAACTGCGATTCTGGAGCAGCGCAAAGCACTCCGGCGCAAAGCGCGGAATGGCGGTGTAGCGCAAGGGCGTGCCAACACAGAGGGTATCGCCAATCGCAAAAGCGCCGGGGTTGGTCACACCAATCACATCACCAGGAAAGGCTTCGTCCACCGTCGCCCGTTCGCGGGCAAACATGCGACTCGGACGGCTCAGGCGAATACTCTTGCCCGTGCGCGGGTTGAGTACCTGCATATCTTTGGTGAAGCGCCCCGAACAGACGCGAATAAACGCGGTGCGATCACGGTGCAGCGGATCCATATTCGCCTGGATTTTGAAGACAAAACCCGAAAAGGACTCGGCGCTAGGATCAACAGGGCCACGGTCGCTCACGCGCGGGCCGGGCGGCGGAGCCAGCGTCGTCAGCGCCTGCAAAAAGGGCTCAACGCCAAAATTGTTCAGCGCACTACCGAAAAAGATCGGCGTCAGCGCACCCCGCAAAAAGGCCGCTTGGTTAAACGTCGCCCCTGCGCCCTCCAGCAACGCCGCCTCATCGCGCAACTGGCGCGCCGCAGCGCAACCCAGCACCGTCTCAAGCGCAGGATCGCCCAGATC
>RSAS01000677.1 GCA_003934145.1 Candidatus Viridilinea halotolerans
GCTATCGGATTTTCGGCTATCGAAGGATGGCCCTCACCCCCCGGCCCCCTCTCCCGCAACGCGGGCGAGGGGGGGAAGGCGGCGGGGGGTGCGGCTATCGGATTTTCGGCTATCGAAGGATGGCCCTCACCCCCCGGCCCCCTCTCCCGCAACGCGGGCGAGGGGGGGAAGGCGGCGGGGGGTGCGGCTATCGGATTTTCGGCTATCGAAGGATGGCCCTCACCCCCCGGCCCCCTCTCCCACGTTGTGGGAGAGGGGGGGGAAAGAAGATGCGTTCCCGAATCTGTAGATACGTCTTGCGAAGGCGTCGGATGGTTCTCACTCCCTGACCCCTGACCCCTGACCCCTGACCCCCAAAAAACTACCCCCACCGACCCATACTGCATCGCCAGCGTGGCCACCTGCTGCGACACATCTTCATCAAGGGGAAGACGCTCGACCGGCGCAGTCGCAGCCAGTTCAGCGGCGAGGCGCTCCGGCACGCCGACGAGCAGCCAACAATCTGGCACCTCGGCCCGCTCCGTCGGCAGCGGCTGGGGCTGCCATGCGAGGGTCTGTAGCCATTCATTGCGTACCTGGGAACCGGTAATGGCACTGGCGGGCGCAGCACGCATCTGGAAGCCGTGCAACGCCGCCACCACCGCCCCGCTTGCTGTGAAGAGCGTCACATCCCAACGGGCATCGCGTGCGCCACTACTCCGTGTGGAGGGAGGAGACGCGACCGCATGTACCCACAACTCCTCATCAGGAGCAGTTTGATACCACGTCAACCGCTCTAAGGCAAAGGGCAGCAACGTTTCCGGTGGGGCTTCGCCATCAGCCAACGCTCCCGCGAGCGTCACCTGGAAGCAGGCATCCAGCAGACTCGGAAAGAGCGGATAGCCAGCCACATCGAGCAGTTCCGTCGGACGTTCGAGGCGCGCCAGCACCTCTTGCGACCCGTGCGTCCAAATAGCGCGACACCACTGAAAATGCGGGCCAAGGTCGATCCGCAATGTCGCAAAGAGATGATAAAGCTCCTCGGGATCAAGCGCATGATCACAACGTGCCCGCACGCGCTCCAGCGTAACCAACGGCAACGCATTGTCCGTCAACCGCGCCATACGCCCCGTCGCATGGAGTTGCTCCGCGCCCCCCGCTTTGTCCGCTGTACTCGCCAACTCAAAAGTGGAGACGGGCGTATCAGACCCTTCCGCCGTCACCACCAGTTGCAACACGCGCTCTTGTGCTGCCTCCAGAGCCAACGCCTGCGGCAACACCACATCTTCGACCACACACGCGACGCCATCGAACAACAGATCGGCCCCGCTGAGTATCAACGCAAGGTAAAACGCCCCCGGCACGACGACCATGCCGTAGACCTGGTGTTCGGCCAAAAAGGGCAGGTACGTCGTGCTGATCCGCTTCTCGAAGATCGTTTCGTGGCGGCGGGTGACCTGTAGCATCCGATCGACCAACGGACGCAACGCCGCCTGCGCCACATGTGGGCGCGCCTCGACCCAGTAACGTTGTCGCTGAAACGGATACGTAGGCACCACAATCCTGCGCCGCACCTGGCCCTCGTGCAACGCAGACCAGTTCACCGCAACCCCGCATTCGTAGAGCCGACCCAGGCTGCTGAGCATGGTGTGCAGCGCGGGCTGGTTCGGGCGCAGGCTGGGGAGATAGCCGATAGCCGATAGCTGATAGCCGATAGCCGGAG